>NCJP01000045.1 GCA_002278985.1 Erythrobacter sp. 34-65-8 | reverse complement strand
AGGCTTTACACTGGTAGAAGCTTTGACTTCAACCATACGCCAACCATCATCATCGGGCAGGAGTAAATCGGCACGGTCAGCGGGCTCGACGCGATCAACCAGGGCAAGCTGGAACGGCTGATCCGCAGCCTCGCCGAGCAGGGCACGACCGTCATCTTCTCGACCCACGTCATCGCCCATGCCGAACGACTGTGCGAAGGCGTGGCGATTATTGCCGGCGGCAAGGTGCCCTTTGCGGGCAAGGTCGATGACGCGCGTGACCGCATCCCGGCTCAGGTGCGGCTGGAGACCCGGATGCGCGAGGGCCGCTGGCTCGAGGCACTGCCCGCAGATGTCCGACGCGAGGGGGACTTCTGGCACTTCTCCTTGCCGGAAAGCGGGATCGAGCCCTTGCTGCGCGCCCTGATCGAAGGCGAGGCAGGCATCCTGTCGCTGTCGATCGAACGCGCTGGCTTGCACGATGCGTTTGTCCACATTGCCGGGGAAGCGGTCGCCCGGGAAATGGCCCGGACCAGCGAAGGAGACGCCGCATGAGCGCGCAACCCGCCCGGTCACGGCTGTCGATCTGGCAGGCCGCCTTCGTCATCGCCCGACGTGATTTCGTGGCCATCCTGTTCAGCCGGGCCTTCATCTTCTTCCTGCTCGGGCCGCTGTTCCCGGTCATGGTCGGCGCACTGGCCGGCGGGATCGGCAGCGAAGTCCAGCAGCAGGCGACCAGCAGCGCAGTGGGCATTGCCATGAACGAGGCCGATACGGCCGCCATGCTCGCAGCGCACCGGCAGCTTGCCGATGAACTGGGGCCGGTCATGCCGGCGATGAAGCCGGTGGTGGAAGCGCACCGCGACGCCGGGTTCGATGCCGCCGCAATGCTGGAAGCGCGAATGGGTGACTATGCCGCAATCGTCAGCGGCACACCGGCCCAGCCGCGTCTCGCCGGGACGCAGGAACAGGTGGACCGGCTGGGCGGCCGGGTCGCGCTGGTGGCTGCCAGTGCCATTGGCAATGCCCCGCGCGCCTTTCCCGAACTGGCCACGCAGGTCGTGACCACCAGCGGCGCGAGCGAAAAGGTTGACCGGGTCCGCACCGCCCAGGCGGGGCAGCTGCTCCTGTTCCTGCTGATCATGCTGCTGGCCGGAATGGTTCTTTCGAACCTGGTCGAGGAGAAAGGCAACAAGATCATCGAGGTTCTGGCTGCTGCCATTCCGATGGATGCGGTGTTCCTGGGCAAGCTGTTCGCCATGCTCGCGGTCTCCTTTGTCGGGATCGTGGTCTGGGGCTCGGCCGGTGTGGCAGCCTTCGCGCTCGGTGCCGTGGATGGCGGGACGCTGACCGAGCCGGCAGTCGGCTGGCCACTGTTTTTCGTGCTCGGCGTGGTCTATTTCGCCATGGGCTACCTGCTGCTTGGCTCGCTGTTCCTGACCATCGGCGCCATGGCCTCGACCGTGCGGGAGGTGCAGACGCTGTCGATGCCGGTCACCATGATGCAGCTGATGGTGTTCTTCTTCGCCAGCTATGCCCTCGCCAGGCCTGGTTCGTGGCAGGAACTGGCGGCAGCCGTGTTCCCGCTCAGCTCCCCCTTCGCCATGCTGGCCCGCGCAGCGCAGTTCGGCGAGGTCTGGCCCCACTTGCTGGCGCTGGCCTGGCAGGCGCTGTTCGTTGCCATCCTGGTCAAGGGCGGGGCCACCCTGTTCCGGCGGCGGGTGATGCAGTCCGGTCCGCGGACCTCCGGCAGAAAGGCGTGGTTCGCCCGCAAGGCCAAGGCATAAGTCCCGAATCGCAACTGGCTATTGACATTGCGGTAAGTAACGGGTGCAATCCTGCCCAAGCGACTCCCCGGCCAAGGGGGGCGAAGCAGGAGAGAATGCATGGCCACCATCGCCCCGGAAACCGGCGCCCCGGAAAAGCCGCAATGGCGCACTGAACCATCCGCGTACCAGGCGCTGAAGGATTTTCTCGCTCTCAATCCGCAGGGGATGCCACCGCACGAGCATCCCTACGATGTCAGCCGCAGCGACATCTATGTCGAAGACCGGTGGCAGCCGATCTTCACCGAGATGCGTGCCAAGGGCCCGCTGCACTATGTTCCGCACAGCCCTTACGGCGCCTACTGGAACGTGGTCAGCCACAAGGCGATCCAGCACATCGAGGCCTTGCCCGAGCTTTACTCCTCAAGCTGGGAACACGGCGGGATCACCATCCTGGAGCGCGACGAGGGCGTCGAAGGGCGCGAGCTGCCGATGTTCATCGCGATGGACCGGCCCAAGCACACCGGCCAGCGCCGCACGGTCGCGCCCAAGTTCACGCCGGGCGAGATCACCAAGATGGAAGTGGAGGTGCGCCAGCGCACTGCCGAACTGCTCGACAGCCTGCCGCGCGGCGAGGTGTTCGACTGGGTCGACAAGGTCTCGATCGAACTGACCACCGGCATGCTGGCAATCCTGTTCGGCTTTCCGTGGGAGGATCGCCGCCTGCTGACCTTCTGGAGCGACTGGGCCGGCGATACCGAAATCGCGCTGGTCCCCGAGCTTGGCAACGACCGGGAAATGGTGCTGCAGGAAATGGCGGCCTATTTCCAGCAACTGTGGATGCAGCGCAGCCAGGAAGAACCGGGATCGGACCTGATCTCGATGATGATCCATTCGCCCGCCATGAACCAGATGAGCCCGCGCGAATTCATGGGCAACCTGGTCCTGCTGATTGTCGGCGGCAACGACACCACGCGCAACACCATGAGCGGGATCATCCATGCCTTCGACAGCTTCCCTGACCAGCGCAAGCTGTTCGAGCAGAATCCTGACCTCATCCCCAATGCGGTGCAGGAGTGCCTGCGCTTCCAGACCCCGCTCGCCCATATGCGGCGCACGGTGACGGAAGATCACGAGCTGTTCGGCGAGCAGCTGAAAACCGGCGACAAGCTGATCCTGTGGTATCTTTCGGCCAACCGCGACACCGAGGTGTTCGCCAACCCCGACAAGCTGGACATCACCCGCGAAAACGCGCGGCGGCACCTTTCGTTCGGTTACGGCATTCACCGCTGCATCGGCGCGCGCCTCGCCGAATTGCAGCTCAAGATACTGCTGGAAGAAATGCACAAGCGCCGGGTGCGGGTGCACGTGGCGGGTGATGTCGAGCGGGTCCAGGCGAACTTCGTCCACGGCTTCCGCAAGCTCGAGGTCGAGATCACCAACTTCTGAACCTGGGAAACGAAACCTTTGCCCGCCTCGCCGCGTATCTGGTAAGACACGCCGCGAGGAAGCCGATCATGACCACACGCCCGACTATCACGACTCGGCGCCGCTTGCTCGGCTGGCTCGGACTAGGCAGCGGTGCGGTCGTTCTTGCCGGATGCGGGATCGACCGGGCGGAAGCGAAGGAATTCCCGGTCAGGTTCAGCGATGCCGAATGGAAGCGCAAGCTGACCGGAGAACAATACCGCATCCTGCGGCAGGCGGGCACCGAGCGGTCATACTCCTCGCCGCTCGACAAGGAAAAGCGCAAGGGTACCTTCCACTGCGCCGGTTGCGGCAATGCGCTTTATGCCTCGGCGGTGAAATACGATAGCGGCACCGGCTGGCCCAGTTTCTGGCGGGCCCTGCCCGGCGCGGTTGGCACCTCGACCGATTACAAGATCGGCTTGCCCCGCACCGAAGTCCATTGCGCCGACTGCGGCGGGCACCTGGGGCACATCTTCAACGATGGCCCCCGCCCGACCGGCAAACGGCACTGCATCAACGGGGTGGCGATGGTGTTTCGTCCAGCCTGACGCGATAGACACGGAACTCCGGGGTCGAAAGCGCGTCCACCGGTTCCAGCCAGTTCGGTCCCGAGTCACTTGCCAGCAGCGCAGCCAGCCCTTCCGGATGCCGGGCAGCATAGAGCGCCGGTTCCGCCAGATCGGTGCAGAGCGCCAGATAATCCGCGCCATGGCTGGCGACGACCGCGCGCGCATGGTCCGGTGGCGCGATGAACGCCCGGATCACATCAGCCATCGCTGCTTCTGCCCGGTGGTGGCTTGTGGCGACCACCGCATGCCGGGTTTCCAGCAGGATAGCCGGCCCCATATCGAGCGGGGCGAAGACAACGCCGCGAGGAAGGATGCGGAGCGAAGCCGCCCGGTCACGGACATCGCAGGCCGCGCTGGCAACACTGGCCGGGCGGGACACGGAGACTGCCGGACTCAGCTGGTTTGCGACAGTGACCGGCGCACTCGGGACCAGCACCAGTACGATCATCAGGGCCGCAGCGCCCCTGAGCCCCAGACCGGAAGCGGCGCGCATCCTGCCGAGCAGGCGGACCGCAAGCCATCCCAGCGGAACGGCCGCAATGACGGCCGCGAACGCGAGCGAACGGGATACCAGCAGGCCCAGCACCAGCGCCCCAAGCAGCACGGCGGCATGTTCGGCCCACCATACCCGCGCTGCACCCGTGCTCTGCCGCCACAACATGGCGCAGGCTGCCAGCGCCGCAACCATCTGCACCATGGCCGGGAGGAACTCGGCCGCTGGCCTTTGCCACAGCGGCTGGCCCTCGGCGATGTGAACATACCAGTAGTCGCGCACCAGCGGGTCGAGCCCGGCAAACGGCGGGGCAAGGCACTGCGGCGCGATCAGGGCCAGGGCGCCCACCCCGGTAAGGCCGGTCAACGCCAGCCCGGCAGCGATCACCGCTCGCGTCGGCTTTGTTGCGGCAAGGCCGGTTGCCCCGAGCGCAATCACGGCAAAGAATACCAGTTGCGGCGGACTCACCGCATCGCACCATGCGCTGGGCGCACCTGTGCCGCGCGTGGCCAGGAAAAGGACAACCAGTCCGATCGCCAGGACCTGCAGGTAGGTGATAAGCCAGATTGCGGCATGGGGCTTTCGCCACCAGCGGGCCGCCAGCACAGCGGCAAGAATCGCGGCGATCGGCAGCAGTTCGAGCGACACGGACATCCCGAAGGCCATGGCCGCTCCGGCCAGAGCCGCGCCGCCCCGGGCATGGCTGCCGGCGATCGCGAGCATGGCCAGCGCAACACTGGCAACCTGCCAGCCATGGTGATCGATCCGCATTGGCTGGAGCTGCATGAGCAGGGCGGGGATGAACCCGCAGACCAGGCAGGCAAACAAGACCACCTCGCCGCCGCACAGCCGCGCTGCGAGCTTGCCGACGCACCACAGCACCGCGCCCAGCGTCAGCAAGGGTACGATCACCAGCGCCGCCCCTTCACCGAGCAGGAGCGTCACGGTGAGCAAGGGAATGTCCACCAGCCGGGACCAGTGCATCGGGGTGCCCGTGGGCGGGTCGATCCGGTACTGGACCATGTCGAACCAGCCCTGCCCGCCAATCAGGTCGCGCACCTGCACCAACCGCAAGGCGTCGTCGGGGTCGGGCAATTGCCCTGACATGATGCGGGAGGCTGCGGTGATTGTCAGGATGGCGGACAGGATGAGCCATGCCAGCAACACGGTGCGGCCAGTGGTTTTGTCGCTGGAGAGCGCGCCGGTCATCAGGGGAACTGTTACCCGGTTGCCCGGAACACGATCCGGCTGCGCAACAG
This sequence comes from Erythrobacter sp. 34-65-8, assembly GCA_002278985.1. GTDB lineage: Bacteria > Pseudomonadota > Alphaproteobacteria > Sphingomonadales > Sphingomonadaceae > 34-65-8. The sequence goes on along the minus strand of NCJP01000045.1, from coordinate 3,601 downwards.
CCAGGTGGCCGCAAAGCTGATCGCGATGGCCAAGATCTTGGCAAGGCGCGGATCGAATCCCGCCAGTTCGCCTGCACCGACGATCGCGGTGGTCAGCGCCAGCCCGACCAGGGCCGAACCGACAAACAGCGCTTTCTGCCGGGTCCGGTCCGGGCCGCGCTCAGCCACCCGGCCGACAAACACCGCCCGGCTGGAGATCAGCCAGTGCGTCACGATACCAAGCGAATAACCCAGCGCGGAGGCCGGTGCGGCAGCAAGGCCGGCCGCGAGCAGGAGCAGGAAAAGGCCCATGTCGACCGCCAGTGCGGCGACACTTGCCAGGCCATAGCGCAGCAGGCGCAAATCCGTCATGCGGGTAAGAAGCTGGTGCACTCGGGTCCCCCTGCAACGCCGTTACCGGTTCATTGCCGTTTCCGGTTAACAAAGCGTCAACAGGCGGTTACGCGAGTGGCTGGAAAGCCGTTTCCGGGAGCTTTCGGGCGATTTTCGAGCAAGGGAGGCTGCGGGCAAGTCGTGGACAGCAGGGGGGACGACAGGGTGGGCGACAGGACAATCGGCCGGATCTACTGGGCCGTGCTCGCACTAGGCACCTGCGCCATGTTCGCCTATCTGACCAGCGTCGGCCGCTGGCCCTTTTCGCCCGACGGCGATGTCGTCGTCACCGACTTCGCGACCGTCTGGGCGGCCGGCGTTCGCGCCCTCGAATGCCTGCCCTCGCTGGTCTACGATCATCCCTTGCATGAGGCCTATTATGCCCACCTGATCGGTGAACCGGCGGCGAGCGGGCTGACCTTCGGCTATCCGCCCACAGCCCTGCTGCTGTTCGCTCCGCTTGGCCTGCTGCCTTATGGCACAGCCCTGCTGCTTTACCTTCTGCTCGGCATGACGGCATGGTTCATCGTGCTGCGTCACATCACGCGCGACTGGCCGACCGCACTTGCCATGACGCTGGCCTGGGGCGGTGCGAGCCAGACGATCCTGCTCGGCCAGAACGGTTTTCTGACCGCCAGCCTGATCGGCGGCGGCTTGCTGCTGCTGCCGCGCCGCCCGGTGCTGGCGGGCATCCTGTTCGGGGTGCTCGCCATCAAGCCCCATCTCGGGCTGGCGCTGGCACTGTTCCTGCTGGCGCGGCGCGACTGGCGGGCGATCCAGGCGGCGGTTGCCACCCTGCTGGCAATGGTAATGGCGACGATCGTGCTCTGGGGCCCGCGCCTCTGGCTCGATTTCCTCGCAGGCAGCCGGAAAGTGGCCGATATGGTCGCAGAGCGGGTGGACACGATCATCGCGGGCAAGATGCAATCAGCCTTTGCCTTGGCCGTGGAGCAGCTTCCGGTGGCGGCCGCCCTGCTGGTCCACGCAGTTTTCGCGGTAACGGCGCTGGGGCTGATGGTGCTGGTGGTGCACCGCGCTGCGCGGTTCGAGATCCAGGCGGCCGCTGCCATTGCCGCGACCGTGCTGGTGACGCCCTACTCGTTTCTTTACGACTGCACGATGCTGACCGCTGCGGCAGGGTTTCTGCTGGCAGGGCCCGCGCGCCGATCGGAACGGAATGCTGTACTGCTGGCCATGGCCCTGCCGGGAATGTGGTTCTTCACGGCGGAACCCTTTGTGCCGCTGACCGGCCTGCTGCTGCTCGTCCTGTGCCTGCGACAGGCCCCGAAGGAAGCCGGGTCTAGGCCGCCTCGCGTCCGGGACCGGCTGGCCTGATCCGCTCGGGCACATCACGCACCGACGCGAGCGCTGCCGCCTGGTCAGGGGTGACTGCCTCGCGGGCGGGCAGCGCCGCTTCGGCACCTTCATGGCCTGCTTCGTGGTACTCGGCGTCCTCGTTGACACACCAGGTGTCATAAACACGCCGTCCGGCGAGGATGTTCTCTACCGTCAGCATGGCGGTCATCATCGCATGGTCCTGATTGTTGTAGCGGTGCATCCCGTTGCGCCCAACGAGGTGCAGGGTCGGATGCTTCTCTTCCAGCTCATGGCGCATCGCCGAAACATTGGCGGCGTAGCTTTCATCATAGACCGGGTAGGCCTTTTCCTGCCGCACAACGGCACCGCCGCGCACGCGCGCCGGATCGACCAGACCCAGAATTGCCATTTCTCGCTTGGCCAGTTCGATCAGGTCAGCATCGGCCATCGACCACAGGCCATCTCCCTCGAAGCAGAAATATTCAAGACCAACGCAGGCCATGGCTGCGTCCGGCACCATTTCCGGTGACCACGAACGGAAATTCTGCACCCGGCCAACCTTCACCTTGCTGTCGTGGATATAGATCCAGTTGTCGGGAAACAGGTCTTCGCCTTCGACCATCAGTGCCACGGTCAGAAAATCGCGGTACTTGAGGTTCGAAGCGTTCCAGGTCGTATCCGGCAGTGGATGGAGGCGCGCAGCCAGCTCACGCATCGGGGCGGAGCTGATCGCGTGAGCCGCCCTGATCACGATCTTCCCGTCGGGACCGTTGGCCGTCATGCGCCAGCCGCCATTGCCATCCGACGCCAGTTGCTCGAGCGCATGGCCCATCAGCACCTGGCCCCTGCCGCTGGCAACAATCCGGTCACGCGCGGCATCCCACATCATCCCGGGGCCAAGCCGCGGGTAGCGGAAGGTTTCGAGCAGCGTCTTGACCGCCTGCCCGTCATTGGGGCGCTTGTTGAGGCCCAGCGAGCGCTTGAGCCCGTCGGTCACCGCGCCCCAGAGCGAGAGGCCCTTGATCCGCTGGGCAGCCCAGTCGGCGCTCATCTCGTTGCAGGGCATGCCCCACACTTTCTCGGTGTAGGTCTTGAAGAAGATCGAATAGAGTTTCTGGCCGAACTGGTTGGTGGTCCAGTCCTCGAAGCTCTTGACGGTGCGGACCGGGAACAGCTTGTAGCGCAGGTAGCTCACCATGCAGAGGGTCGAGCGCCACACGCCAAGGTTCCACAGCGCCTCGAAGGCACGCAGCGGATAGCTGTAGAACTTGCCCTCGTAATAGATGCGGCTCATCCGCGGGCGCTGGATGAAATCGTCGGGCAGAATCTCGTTCCACAGGTCGACGACCTGCTGCGACTTGGAGAAGAAGCGGTGCCCGCCGATATCGAAGCGGTAGCCTTCATGTTCGACCGTGCGGCTGATCCCGCCGACGTACGTACCGTCCTTCTCGATGATCGCGACGGTCTTGCCAGCTTTGGCCAGGAGGTAACCAGCGGTGAGGCCGGCAGGCCCCGCCCCGATGATCGCCACGTCGACCGTTGTTCCCTCAACTGCTGGCAGCCCACCTGCGTTCGTCATAGTCCGATGCCCCTGATTAAACCGGTCATCGGCAAGTGAAGGAAAATGGTAAGCGGAAGGTTAACGGCTCAGCAGCGAAGGACTTTGCAGTCGCGCAGCGATCTGGGCGAAGTCGCCGAGCGAGAAGGTATCCTCGAACACCAGCCCGAACTGGGAATCTCGCCGCCAGCGAACCTTGGCCCGGATCTCGGGCAGATACCCTGATTCCAGCCGCACCATCTGGATCAGGGCAAGCCTCACATCGCACTCGATCCGTGCTCCCTGCTGGGAAAGATTGCGGATCATGGCCGGATGCTTCTGACCAAGCACCGCGAGGTTGACCGGCAGGTCGAT
>NCJP01000266.1 GCA_002278985.1 Erythrobacter sp. 34-65-8 | reverse complement strand
GGCCTGACAGCGAAACGGTTATTCGCGCCGCGCTGGAGGCTATGCCCGGACAAGGGCGTGTTCTCGATCTCGGCACCGGTTCGGGCGCATTACTCCTGACAGTGCTGGCGGAACGCAATGACAGCGCAGGCATCGGGATTGATGCTTCTGCTGGTGCGGTTGCTGTTGCGGGCGAGAATGCGGCGCGGCTCGGTCTGTCAGATCGGGCGCAGATTTTGCAACGCAACTGGACGCAAACGGGCTGGGCCGGGGATCTCGGGCGGTTTGACCTTGTGCTGGCCAATCCGCCCTATGTCGAAACGGATGCGGATCTTGCGCCCGATGTGCGCGAATATGAGCCGCCCTCCGCACTTTTCGCTGGCCCGGACGGCTTGGACGATTATCGGATACTTGTGCCGCAATTGCCCCGACTTCTTGTGCCGGGGGGTGTCGCAGTGCTGGAAATCGGCCACCGGCAAGGTGATGCGGTCACAGCCATCGCGCAGCAGGCCGGTTTTGCGGCTACGCTCTGCCTCGATCTGGCCGGAAGGCCGCGCGCGCTGTTGCTCAGATAGGGGATTACCGAGATAAGGGGTTGGCAAACACCCAAACAGTGGTTACGTCCCTACCCAGATCAGCGGTTTTCGGCACGAGCGCCCAAAACACGGTCTAGCTCCTACATTTGCGAACCGCTTGCGCTCCGGCGCCTTGGCGACCGGGAACAGGCAAAGCAGATGGAGGGTTGCGGCATCCGCCCAAGCGGCGCCGCGACATGGGGTGCACTATTGGGCCATGTGGGCGAATTTGCCGGAACGGGTCGCTACTGGGAAGAGAATTCCTTGAATAATAATCGAAATAACAATCGTCGTGGTCGTGGTCGCGGTAATCGCAATCAGGGCAGTGGTAATGCTGGCAACCGGATAGACAGCCGGGCGCGTGGCAATGCGCCGCAGCTTCTCGACAAGTACAAAAAGCTGGCACAGGATGCTCAGCACAATGGCGACCGGGTGCAGGCTGAATATTACCTGCAATTCGCCGACCATTATTTTCGTGTAATCGCTGATAATAAGGCCCGTCAGGACGAAGCGCGCGGCAAGCGCCCGGACGAGCGCAGCGATACCGAGTATGATGACGACGATGATGACGGCGATGACAACCGCCGGAGCCATCGCAATTCCCGTGGTCGCCGCGACGACCAGGACGATGGAGAGGACACGCGTCGCAGCTCCGCAGCGCGTGGTCGCCGTCGCGAGCAAGACGATGGCGAAGAGCAATCGCGCGAATCTGACGATGATGAGAATGATTACACGCCGGCGCGGGAAGACCGGCCGAAGCCCAAGCGCAAGCCACGCCCCCGCAAAGCCGAAAACGGTAATGGCGCGGAAATCGATATTGCGGCCTTGCCGCCTGCAATCAGCGATTCCTTTGAAAAGGAGGCCAGCAAGCCCAAGCGTGCGCCTCGCCGCCGCAAGGCGAGCGATGACAGCGAAGCTTCGGAAGCTGTCGGGTAAGGCTTGACCGTTTCAGTGTGACCGGCGAGGGGTCCGCCATGACCGCTCTTGGCCAGAAGATTCTGCACCGTGCCATGCCGCTGGCCGGCTTGGTCGAGCGCTATCCGCGCGTTGCTTCCTGTGTATTTGGTTTGCTTGCGGCGACAGGTTTTCCGCCATTGGCGCTCTGGCCTGTAGCCCTGCTGGCGATGGCCGGTTTCTCGTGGCTTGTGTTCAGTGCCCCTGGGTGGAAAGAGGCGGGCAAGCGTGGCTGGCTGTTCGGCGTGGCGCATTTTACCCTCGCCAATAACTGGATCGCACAGGCTTTCACTTATCAGGAATCGATGCCGACCGAGCTGGGCTGGTTCGCCGTGCCACTGCTCGCGCTGTATCTCGCAGTCTATCCCGCACTTGCCGCCATTGGAGCCCGGCTGATAGTACGAAACGGCGGTTTCGCGCCGCTGATACTTGCTCTGGCAGGCAGCTGGTCGATCGCGGAATGGCTGCGCGGCTGGGTCTTTACCGGTTTTGCCTGGGATCCTCTGGGGCTCGTACTGCTCGGAGGGTTCGAGCGACCTGGCATCGCGCTGATGCTTCCGTGGATGGGGACTTATGCGCTTTCAGGTTTTGTGATCCTGCTCGCGGGCTGTTTGCTATGGCTCTTTCGCAGCGGGCGGGTACTGCCCTCGGCCGGTCTGGCAGGTCTGATCGCGATGGCTATGTAT
>NCJP01000265.1 GCA_002278985.1 Erythrobacter sp. 34-65-8 | reverse complement strand
GGTTCTCAGTGTCGCGCGCGCCGCCAGCGGGTTCCGGCATCAGGAACCGGGCGATCTTCCCGCACATCTTCGCGCCGCAGGGGTAGAACTGGATTATCGACTTGCCGTCATCTGCCTTCCAGTTGCCTTCGATCGGGCTCGCCTGCACTGCCGCAGGGCTGGCAAGGTACAGCATGGCCAGGGCAGTCGCGGCCGCAAGTGATGATCGCATGGGTTCTCCCGGTCCTGACGCGCCCCCCTTGGCGGAGCCGCCGATTTGCCGCACTATGGCGGCAAGAGGGAGGGAATGCCATGACGAGGATGAACCTGATCTGTGCGGCCGCGCTGACTGCGCTGGCCGTTCCGCTGGTGGCAGCCGAGCACCGGGTTGACGCGGGCGAGGGTGCGCAGGAGCGGCTGCAGGAAGCGCTGATCCTGGCCGAGCCGGGCGACGAAATCGTGCTGGGCGCGGGCAGGTTCGCGCTGACCGACGGGCTCAGCCTGGCGGTGGACGGAGTGACTGTGCGCGGGGCCGGGCCGCAGCTGACCGTGCTCGATTTCACCGCCCAGCAAGGCTCGGGCGAGGGGCTGCTGGTCACTTCCGACAATGTCACCCTGCGCGATTTTGCGCTGGAGAACCCCAAGGGGGACGGGATCAAGTCGAAGGGCGCGGACATGATCGTCTATCATCGCATCCGGGTGACCTGGACCGGCGGGCCCAAGGCGGAAAACGGGGCTTACGGTATCTACCCGGTCGAAAGTACCGGGGTGCTGGTGAGCCATTCCGAGGTTTCGGGCGCGTCGGATGCGGGCATCTACGTCGGGCAATCGCGGCTGATTACCGTGCGCAATTCGGTCGCCACCGACAATGTCGCCGGGATCGAGATCGAGAACAGCCGCGATGCCGTGGTGACGCAGAACTACGTCACCCGCAACACCGGCGGGATCCTGGTGTTCGACCTGCCTGACCTGCCGGTAATGGGCGGGGGCAACGTGCTGGTGACGAACAACCTCGTCGCCGGCAACAATACCCCCAATTTCGCGCCGCCGGGCAATATCGTGGCCGGGGTGCCGCGCGGCACCGGCATCATGGTGATGGCGAACGAGAATGTGTGGATCGAAGGCAATGTGGTGCAAGACAACCCGACCGCGCCCTTCATGGTGATCGCCTACACCCAGAAATTCGAAGACGCGCGCTACAACCCCTTCCCGCGCGAAGTGGTGATTGCCGACAACGTCACCGACTTGGGCGCGACCGATCCCGACCTGCCCGGCGGTGCGATGCTGCTGGCCGCTTTCGGGGGCACATTGCCGCCTATCCTGTGGGACGGGTTGCAGCAGGACCCCGATACGCCGGCACTGCGGGCCGCGGGCGATGTGCCGGGCTGGTCGCTCAACCTCACCCGGCAGGGGCAGTCGCTCGGCGAGGCGCAGCCCGGGCCGCTTGCCGTCCCTGCCTTCGGCCAGCCGTGGGACATGGCCGGAATCGGCGCTCCGGCAGAACTGGAAGCGCGGATCAGGTGAGGCAGGGCGCGGTTCTGGGTATCGCGCTGGCGGCGCTGCTGGCCTCGATGGCGACGGCGCGCAGCCCCGCGCCGGTCAATGATGGGGCCGTGCAGGAGGGGATGCCGCGCGCCCTGTCCGAATACGGCTTCTTTGCCGATTTGCGGGCACAGACTGCGACTTACGGGGTCGAAGACTACAGCCTCAACACCCCGCTCTGGTCGGACGGGGCGGAGAAGCTGCGGTTCGTCTATGTGCCGAAAGGGACGCAGCTTGCCGCTGGCGGAGACGGCCTGCTGCAATTCCCGGTCGGCAGCGCCATCATCAAGACCTTTGCCTTTGGCGAGGGTCCAGATCGCCGCCTGATCGAGACGCGGGTGCTGCTCCACCGGGCCGATGGCTGGCTGGCCTTGCCCTATCGCTGGAATGCCGGGCAGACCGATGCCGCACTGGCGCTGGCAGGCGGACGGGTGGACCTGACCACCCCGGCCGGTGAGGCGATCAGTTATCGCATCCCCAACAAGAACCAGTGCAAGGACTGTCACAGCAAGGATGGCGTGGTGATCCCGCTCGGGCCCAAGGCGCGCAACCTGTCGCGTGACTGGCTTGAGGGGATGGTCGCTGCCGGGCGCCTTGATGCCGTGCCATCCGGGGCAGACAGCCTGCCGCGCTGGACCGGGGCCGGCATGAAGCTGATGGCAGGGTCCATCAACCTT
>NCJP01000264.1 GCA_002278985.1 Erythrobacter sp. 34-65-8 | reverse complement strand
GTCGGGCTCGAAGCTGATCGTGAAGGAATAAATGGTGTTCTCAGGCAGGAACTTGACGTCGTCGCCGAACCCGCGCGGCGGCGATTGCCCGGCTGCAAGATGGTCGAGCGCCGTCACCGACTGCTCGGCCTGGCGCTGGGCCACTTCGGTCTGCTTGGTGGCGCAGATTTCCTCAAGCTTGTTCATCGGGCAATCTCGATCCAGCGGGTGAGCAGGTTGGCTGCGGCACCGCTGTCGAGCGATTCGGCGGCCCGGGCGGCGCCGTCGGTCCAGCTGGTCGCAGCGCCGGCCACCAGCAGGGTGGCGGCCGCGTTGAACAGCACCGCATCCCGATAGGGGCCGGGAACGCCGTCGAGCAGGGCCTTGAGCGCCTTGGCATTATGCGCCGGATCGCCGCCCCGGATGGCCTCGACCGGGGAATGGGGCAGGCCGGCCATGGTGCAATCGACCCGCCGCATCTCGAAATTGCGCCCGCGCACGTCGGCCAGTTCGTTGCCGGCGGCCAGGCTCAACTCGTCGAGCCCCTCGTCGCCCGAGGCAATGAAGGTGCGGATCGTTCCCAGTCGCGCCTTCGCCTCGGCATAAATCGGCACATAGGCGGGGCGGGCAATCCCGATCAGCTGACGCTGGACCCCGGCCGGGTTGGACAGCGGCCCCATCAGGTTGAAGATGGTGCGGCGCGCCAGCCGCTGGCGGATAGGCTGAATCCGGCCCATCGCCGGGTGGTGGTTCTTCGCGAACAGGAAGCAGATGCCGATTTCCGCGAGCGTCTTCTCGGCAGTGCGGCCTGCCGCTTCCATATCCAGACCGAGTGCTTCCAGGGTGTCTGCCGCACCTGCCTTGCTGCTGGCGGCGCGGTTGCCGTGCTTGGCCACCGGAACGCCGGCGGCCGCCACCACCAGGCTGACGGCGGTCGAGACATTGAGCGTATGGTGCCCGTCGCCGCCGGTGCCGCAGCAGTCGACCGCATTGGCGGGCGCGGCGATCGGGATCAGGCGGGCACGCAAGGCGCGGGCGGCTCCGGCGATTTCCTCCGCCGTCTCGCTCCGGTCGGACAGGTCGACGAGGAAGCGGGCGATCTCGTCCTCGCCGGTTTCGCCGTCGAGGATCCAGCCGAACACTTCCTCGGCTTCGGTTTCGCTCAAGTGGGCATCGGCACCGGGCAGCGATTTCATCCGATTGGCTCCGGCTCGATCCCGCACAGGCGCAGGAAGTTGGCGAGCAGGGCGTGGCCATGCTCGGTGGCGATGGATTCGGGGTGGAACTGGACTCCGTGGATCGGCAACTCGACGTGGCGGAAACCCTGCACGTGGCCATCGTCGGAGCGCGCGTTGACCACAAGGCAATCCGGGATGTCCTCGACGATCAGCGAATGGTAGCGGGTGGCGGTGAAGGGGCTGGGAAGCCCGGCGAACACACCGGTGCCGTCGTGCGTCACCGGGCTGGTCTTGCCGTGCATGAGCCCGCCGCGCACCACTTTGCCGCCGAAATACTGCCCGATCGACTGGTGGCCCAGGCACACGCCGAGCAGCGGCAGGCGCGCGCCGGCGCAGGCGGCGACGAGATCAAGGCTGATCCCCGCCTCGTTAGGCGTGCACGGGCCGGGGGATATGAGGCAGCCTTTTGCCCCGCCCGATACCGCCTGCCCGGCGCTGATCGCATCATTGCGCTCCACCCGCACCTCGGCCCCCAGTTCCATCAGGTAATGGACCAGGTTGAAGGTGAAGCTGTCATAGTTGTCGATGACGAGGATCATGCCGCAAACTCATCCGTCGCCCGCACCAGGCCGTCAACGATGCCCGGCTCGCTCGCGGCGTGGCCGCCGTCGTGGACGATCCGCAGGTCGACTTCAGGCCAGGCCTGCTTGAGCGCCCAGGCGGAGGTTGGCGGGCAGCATATGTCGTGGCGGCCCTGCACGATAATCCCGGGAATGCCCTTCAGCTTGTGCGCATCACGCAGCAGCTGCGCTTCCTCAAGGTAGAAATCGTTGAGGAAATAGCGGGCGCAGATGCGGGCGAAGGGGAGCGCCTTGGCCGGCTCGGCGAAGTCGGCCAGCAGGTCCGGATTGGGCAGCAGGGTGGCGACCGAGCCTTCCCACAGCGACCATTCCTTCGCCGCGGCGAGGCGGGCGGCCTGGTCCTCACTGGTCAGGCGGTCATGATAGGCACGCACCAGGTCGCCGCGCTCGGCCTCGGGGAT
>NCJP01000044.1 GCA_002278985.1 Erythrobacter sp. 34-65-8 | reverse complement strand
AGATTGGCAATGGGAAGGTAGACGTCCATCTGCCTGCCCTATCGCAGCATGGCCCGGCGTTAAAGGCGTTGCGGTTCAGAAACCGGTCGATAGCGTCACGGCCAGCCCCGAACCGGGCGCGGCAGCCCGAGCGGGGCCAGTTCGGTGACCGCCAGCACGGCCGGACGGATGCCGGGCCGCCCGCCCTGCTCACGCAGCCTGCCTTCCCCCAGCAGCGCCAGAGGCACTTTCGGGAAGGGCCGCAGCGACAGGCCCATGGCGGCCTCCCGATCGCCCGGGTTCCGGCCCAGGTCGCGCAAGGCCCCGCTCAACCTCAGATAGGCTGCCGGTTCTCGCCGGCTTCCCGGGGCCAGCCGGTAGCGCAGCACACCACCCGCCTGGCTGGCACCATAGGAGGCGGGCTGGAGACCGCTGCCGGTCCCTCCACTCGCCCCCTGCCGAACCAGCAGCCAGCCGGAGAAGGACCAGCGGTCCACTCCGGCGGGAGGAACAGACTGGGGCGGTGCAAACGCGGCGGCTCGCGCCGCCATGGCAGGAACAGTGCGCGGCGCAGCGGGCCCTTCGCCCAGCGCCGCCAGCCACATCAGCTGGTGGGCACTGCTCGCGTCGATCGGCGGGCCGCGCGAGGCGAGCGCACCGGCCTCGAAAATCTCGAAGGGGGCAGCGGCCATCGGGGGCGGAGACAGCTGCGTGCGGGCGGGCGTAGGCGGTTTCACGGCCTCAACCGATTGCGGCACGTTCCGCGCCGGGGCCGACCTGTCCGCCAAGGCCGCTTCTCCGGCAAGCACACGCGGCAGAGGCGGAAGGGCCAGCGGAAAGGGCGATTGCCACAGCAACGCACGCCCCGCCAGCCACAGCGCAAGGATACCGCCGAGCACTGCAAGCGGCTGGCCGGTCCGCCCGGTCAGCACGGTCATGCGCGGGCCTCCACAAGTCCGGCGGCCGCGGGATGATCGCTATGCTCGGTCTTGTCCCACTTCACCGGCGCCCCGGCGAGCGTGCGGACATAGCCGAGCAAAGCGCGGCGGCCGGCCATGATTGCGATCACGTTGGCCACCGGGATCCGCAGCACGGCGCGAAAGCCCTCCCGGGCTCCGTGTTCGCGTGCGGTGAAGGCGAAGCGCATCGCGATGCGCCACAACAGGCTGGCCAGGTTGAGCCACAGCACTGTTTCCAGCATGGGCGAGATCACGAGCGGCTGCGCCAGGCCGGTGAGCGAAATGGCCCAGATCAGGCCCGAGATCACCAGCAGGAGGTAAGCCAGAGCCAGCACCAGCGCGGTGAACGGGCCGCGCCGGTCACGGATCCGCATCCAGATATCGCCCGGATGGGTGCGCCAGCCAAGTCGGTCCCACCCCTGAAAGGCGATGCCGTGAATCCACCGGGTCTTCTGCCGGACGGCCTGATCGAGCCGGGAGGGGAAATAGGCCCGTGTCCCGATCAACCGGCCATCGGGTGTGCGGGCACGCAGGAAGCGCGACCGCCCCCCTTGGGCGGCCACCACCAGCCCGAGTTCGTAATCCTCGGTCAGGCACTCAGCGGCGAAGGGCCCGTCGGTCGCACGGACGCGGGGCATGCGGGCCAGAGCGCCCCGCGAAATCGCGCATCCCACCCCGGCGAGCGGCACCCCGACGCCCAGCGCATCGCGCACCACCAGAGCCTTGCCATGCTGCTCTGCAAACTCTTCCACGTAGTGGCTGCCGATCCAGCGTGAGTGCGGCTGCGGCAAGGCGATCACCGGCAACTGGACCATGTCCGCCCCGTCGATCGCCCGGTCCAGCAGAGCCAGCGCGGCCGGATCGACCATGTCTTCGGCATCATGCATCAGGACCATGCGGAAGGCCACACCCTGTCGCCGCTCATCCAGTTCCAGCGCGCGATAGAGCCGGTTGAGGCAGTCCGCCTTGGTGGTCGGCCCGTGCTGGTTGTGGATCACGATCCTCAGCCGGCGATCGCCGCATCCCGCCAGCAGCGCCGCTTCGAGGGTGGCCGCGTCGTTGCCGTAGCAGCCGAGATAGACCCGCAGGTCGTCCTGCGGCCAGACGCGCAGCATATGACGCAGGGTAGCGCCGATGACCCGTGGTTCATCCCACGCCGGAATGAACACGGCGGCCCTGCCCTTCAGCGGGTCACAGCCTGTCATGTCAGCAGATGGCCACACGTCCTGCGCCCGCCTGGTCAGCCGAAGCCATATCCAGGCCAGATCGACTGAAAAGTCGTCCACGGCCCCGGCAAGAAAGAAGATGGCCGCGAACAGCAGCAATTCGTGCTGGACCAGCGCCAGCCACTGTAATGCCGTGAAACCAAAGAGTTCCAAGCCGCGACCCCCTGCTGACTTGGTAAACCGGCATGGGCAGAGTTGCAACGCGCAAACTTTTGCGGAAGAGGGGCGGCAATGGCTCAGGATAACAGACCGCTTCGCGCTTTCTTCGCTCCGGTACGGGCACTGTTCGTCGGCGACGCCTCGGCAGGTGTGCTGCTGATCGTGGTTGCCGCGATGGCGATGATCGCTGCCAACTCCGCGCTGGCGCAGGACTACCACTACCTGTTCAACGGCGAATTGGGCTGGACGCCGATTCCCAAGCTCGACACGCTGCACCTGTGGATCAACGACGGGCTGATGGCGGTGTTCTTCTTCGTCGTCGGGCTGGAAGTGAAGCGTGAGTGGATCGAGGGCCAGCTATCCTCGGCTGAACAGCGCCGCCTGCCGATCCTTGCTGCCGTCGCCGGCATGGCTGTCCCGGCTATGGTCTACCTGTTCTTTGTCCAGGGCGGGCCGGACCGGCTGGTCCAGGGCTGGGCGATCCCGGCGGCGACTGACATCGCCTTTGCGATGGGTGTCCTCGGCCTGCTGGGCAATCGCGTTCCGGCCTCGCTGCGGCTGTTCCTGCTGACGGTGGCGATTGTTGACGATATCGGCGCCGTGATGGTGATTGCGCTGTTCTACACCGCCGGGATCAAGCTGGTCTGGCTGGTGGCGGCGCTGGTGGTGGTCGCGGTCATGTTCGGGCTCAACCGGATGCGGGTGGGCAGCGTGGCGCCGTTCATCCTGCTGGCGCTGGTGCTGTGGTACTTCGTGCTCAATTCCGGCATCCACGCCACCATTGCGGGCGTAGTTGCTGCGCTGACAATCCCGATGGTCGGCAAGAACGATGACACCATGCTCGAACGGCTCGAGCACGGGCTGGCCCCGTGGAGCGCCTATCTGGTGGTGCCGATTTTCGGTTTCGCCAATGCCGGGGTCAACCTGTCCGGTCTGGGTATTGAGGGCGTGCTAGCCCCGCTCCCGATCGCGATTGCTGCCGGCCTGTTCCTTGGCAAGCAGATCGGCATCTTCAGTGCCATCTGGGTGGCCGACCGGATCGGCTTCGCCAAGCGGCCTTATGGCGCGCGCTGGCCCGAAATCTGGGGCGTGACCGTGCTGTGCGGGATCGGCTTCACCATGTCGCTGTTCATCGGCGAACTGGCCTTCCCCGGTTACCGCGAACTGATCGACGAGGCCAAGATCGGCATTCTGGGCGGGTCGCTGCTCTCCGCAATCGTCGGATACACCGTCCTCCGGCTTGCGACCGATCCGGCGCGCAAGCCGGACGCGGAAGAACCGGCGCCGAACTGAGCGCCCCCGTCCTTACCAGGTGCCGGTGTTTTCCATGCTGGCCCAGGGCTCCTGGGGCGGCAGGTGGCCCTCCTGCAGCAGTTCCACTGAAATGCCATCGGGCGACTTGACGAAGGCCATGTGCCCGTCCCGCGGCGGGCGGTGGATCGTGTGGCCGGCTTCCTGCAGCCGCTGGCAGGTCGCATAGATGTCATCGACCCGATACGCCAGGTGCCCGAAGTTCCGGCCGGCGCCATAGGTTTCGCCCGGGCTGCCGTCTTCGGGCGGCCAATTGTAGGTCAGTTCCACCTCGGCCAGCCCTTCCTGCCCCGGAGCGGCCAGGAAGATCAGGGTAAATCGCCCCGCCGCGACCTCGAACCGGCGGACTTCTTCCAGCCCGATCAGCTTGAAGAAGGCGACCGTCGCCTCGGGATCGGTCACCCGGATCATGCTGTGGAGATACTTGACCATAAGGCGCCTCGTTCAAAAACAGTTCATCGACCATATTGCACACTTCATCGTATCAGCACGATGTTGAGGGGGATGCAATGACCGAAGAAACTGTGGCGGATACCGACGCGGGATGGAAGCCCTTCATGAAGGACCCGGGAACCCGGCGCTGGTTCGGCACTGCCGCCATTCTCGCCGTGGGGCTGGTGGCGGGCGGTTACCTGCTGGGCAACGGATTGGTCCGGGCCAAGGATGCGGATCGCTCGGTCACAGTACGCGGGCTGGCCGAGCGCGACGTTACTGCCGATCTGGCGACCTGGACAATCTCGTACTCGTCCTCCTCGACCGACCTGGCCGCCGCCCAGGCGAAAGTGCGCGAGGATACGGCGGCGATCGAGACCTTTTTCGCCGGGCTCGGATTCCCGGAGGATACGTTGCAGCCGACCGGTGCAAACGTGACCAGCTTCACCAATGAAGGCCTGACGACGTTCACCGTGCGCCAGCGGCTGGCGCTGCGTACCAACGACGTGGAGAAGGCACAGAAGGCAGTGGCGCGGCAGTTTGACCTGGTGAACCGCGGGGTGTTCCTGGAGGAAGGCTCGGCCATGGCCTATACCTTTACCAGGCTGAACGACATCAAACCGGAAATGGTGGCCGAGGCGACCAGGGATGCCCGTGCTTCTGCCGAACAGTTCGCCAATGACAGCGGCGCGAACGTCGGCGCCATCAAGGAAGCGACCCAGGGCTATTTCACCATCGAAGGGCGGGACGGTGATGCGGGCGGCTGGGGCGTGAGCGATTCGCCGTTCAAGAAAGTCCGCGTGGTGACCACCGTCACCTTCCTGATTGACTGAGCGGCCCGAGCAATACGCACTCTGCACAGAAAAGGCCCGCCCTGCCGGATGGCGAGGCGGGCCTGAATGTACCGGTTTCCGGCTGGCTTACATGCTGTAGGACAGCGTGAAGAAGAGGCCGGGGTCGGTGAAGTTCTCGATGCTGGGCCCCTGGGTATCGACGTAGTTGACGCCCAGGCTCAGGCTTTCGGTCACCGCGTAGGAAGCGCCCACACCCCAGTCGATCGAGGTTCCGTCAGCCGTGGTGGCGAAAACGCCATCGGTGTACCCGAGGTGCGCCGTAAGGGTGACGGGCGTGTTGGGAACGCCAAGCTCGAAATCGGTGTAGAGGTAGAGGTTGTCCTCGTCACCGAGCGAGGCCTGATCCCACGAATAGCCGATCCCGACGGTCGCGCCGACCGGGCCGATGGTGGTGCCGATCGAGGCGAGCGCCTCGAAATAGTCAGTGTCGGCACCGGTGTCCTCGGTCGGGTACATGTAATAGAGCAGGCCGACATCGACGCTGACGCCTTCGGCGACATCACCGGCCCAGCCGCCATAAACGTCGAGCTCCATTTCGCCGAAACCCGCATTCGGCATCGATGGTCGATGCCCAGGTGCCGACGTAGAAACCGCTCGAGTGTGCAAGGTCGATCCCGCCCTGCAGGGCAATGTCACCGCCCGAGAACGAAACCCCGCGGAAGCGGTAGTCACTGACGAGAGCTACGTTGCCGGAGAGCGTCAGCTCTTCCTCGGCCTCGGCTTCATCCTGCGCGAAAGCAGGGGCTGCAAATACGGAAAGTGCGAAAACTGATGCGGCTGCGAGGCCGCGGATGGACGTGAGCATGACAAACTTCCTTGCGTTTGTGGTGTTGCTTCGTCCCGCCTGCTGAAGAACCGGGACGCCTCGTTTGATGTGCGCCCTCTGATTTATCTGAAACGTTCGTGCCGATTCTTGCTGCGGCGCACAAGGAAAATTGCGGGTGCAGCTATTTCGTCGCACCCGGTGTGTCCTTTTCGCACCAGCCGCCATTCTGAGGCAGCGCACATTTGTTGCCGTAGGGTGCGCGCTCGCCTAAAGCGCCGACACATCAAAGCTGTCCGCACCAGATCATGTTCGAAACACTCCGCACGTTCTTCGGCAAGAAGGACCAGCCGCCCCGGCCCGCCCTGCCCGCAGGCGAGCGCGTCTATGCCATCGGCGACATCCACGGCCGACTCGACCTGTTCGAGGAACTGATCCACGCCATCGAGCGCGATGAACTGGATGAACCCGCCTCGGGGCAGACCACCGTTGTCCTGCTGGGTGACCTGATCGACCGCGGGCCGCAGAGCGCCCAGGTGGTCGCCCGCGCCCGCGAATGGCAAGCCCGGCGGCCGCTCCGCATTCTGGCAGGCAACCACGAGGAAATGTTCCTCGAATCGTTCGACAGCGCGGATGTCCTGCGCCATTTCCTGAAGCACGGCGGCAAGGAAACGGTGCTGAGCTATGGCCTGCCCGAGGCCGTCTGCAACAACGCGACGCTCGAGGAAATTCAGGCGCACATGCACGGGTGCGTACCGAAGCAGGACCGCGACTTCATTGCCGGGTTCGAATCGTGTGTTTCGATCGGGGACTACCTGTTCGTCCATGCAGGCATCCGGCCAGGGGTGCCGCTGGAAGCACAGGTGCGCCGCGACATGCTGTGGATCCGCGATCCCTTCCTGCGCTATCAGGATATGCATCCGCAGTTCGTCATCCACGGGCACACCATCTGCGAAACAATTGACGAACACAGCAACCGGACCGGCATTGATACAGGCGCCTTTCGGTCTGGCATCTTGACCGCGATCGTGCTGGAGGGCGAACGACGCCGCTACATCCAGGCAGTCGAGGAAGCGGGCATGATCGCAATCCACAAAGAGGAACAGACGGTATGAAGATCGCAATGGTTGGGTCGGGCTATGTCGGCCTGGTGTCGGGTGCGTGCTTCGCCGATTTCGGCCACGATGTGGTGTGCATCGACAAGGACCAGGGCAAGATCGACCGCCTGCACGCAGGGGTGATGCCGATCTACGAGCCCGGCCTTGACGCGCTGGTTGAAAGCAACGTGAAAGCGGGCCGCCTGTCCTTCACCACCAGTCTGGCTGAGGGCATCCAGGGGGCATCGGCCATCTTCATCGCGGTGGGAACCCCCAGCCGGCGCGGGGACGGCCATGCCGACCTGTCCTACGTTCATGCAGTGGCGCGCGAAGTGGGCGAAACGCTGGCCAACGATGCCGTGGTGGTGACCAAGTCGACGGTTCCGGTCGGCACCGGTGACGAGGTCGAACGGATCATCCGCGACTGCGCCCCGTCTCATCGCTTCGCAGTGGTCTCGAACCCCGAGTTTCTGCGCGAAGGGGCGGCGATCGGGGATTTCAAGCGTCCGGACCGGATCGTGATTGGCGCGGAGGACGAATTCGGCCGGGACGTGATGCGCGAAGTCTATCGCCCCCTGTTCCTCAACGAATCGCCGATCCTGTTCACCAGCCGCCGGTCGAGCGAGCTGATCAAGTATGCGGCCAACGCCTTTCTTGCGACGAAGATCACCTTCATCAACGAAATGGCCGACCTTTGCGAGAAGACAGGCGCCAACGTGCAGGATGTGGCGCGCGGAATCGGGATGGACGGGCGGATCGGCGCCAAGTTCCTCCATGCAGGGCCGGGCTATGGCGGCTCATGCTTCCCGAAGGATACCCTGGCGCTGCTGAAAACCGCCGAGGATTATGACAGCCCCGTCAGGATCGTGGAAGCGGTGGTCAAGGCCAACGACAGCCGCAAGCGCGCCATGGGCCGCAAGGTGCTGGAAGCGCTGGGCGGAATGGAAACGGCGCGCGGCAAGAAGGCCGCCCTGCTTGGCCTGACCTTCAAACCCAACACGGATGACATGCGTGACAGCCCGGCAATTGCCATTGCCCAGACGCTGGTGGATGCGGGCGTCATCGTGACAGCCTATGATCCCGAAGGCATGGAACAGGCCAGCCCCCTGATGCCTGACGTGACCATGTGCGACAGCCCCTATGCCGCCATTGAAGGGGCCGATGCCGTGGCCATCGTGACCGAGTGGGACGCCTTCCGCGCACTCGATCTCGACCGGGTCAAGACGCTCGCCCACCGGCCGGTTCTGGTGGATCTGCGCAACATTTACCGGCCTGACGACATGCGCGCCGCCGGATTTGCCTACAGCAGCATCGGTCGCGGCTGACCGGGAAACCGGGCCTTCGGCTCGCTTCCCGACCCTGTCAGAAACTGATTGACCTGGCGCGCATTTCTGCCGACACCTGTTAACATAACATAAGCATGGGTCGGTGAATCGAAATCGCGAACGACGCGGGGTTTCCCCGCGCCGGGGTGCTTGTTGTTATACAGGGGTAAATCATGAGAAAGCATCGGTATCTGGTTGGCGCCGGCGTGGTCGGCCTTGCTTCAGCAATGGCAGCGACGCCTGCCCTCGCCACTGAAACAGGCGGCGGCGAATCTGCCGAACAGGAAGTGGCCAGCGAAGCGATCGGCACCTTTTCCGGCTTCCGTGTCGTGGCGAGCGAAGAGACGATTCGCGCCGCCCGCCTCAGCTTCCAGGCTGATGAGGTTCCCGTTGCCACCCGCTTGCACAATCGCTTCATTCAGCCCACCCCCGAACTGATCGCGCGCGACGATATCGGCATCGGCGGCTCGGTCGATGTCGACAACACCCTGCCTGCGGTGGTCCAGCTGTTCATCGCCAACAACGCCACGGGGCAGGTATTCCTCAACTGCACCGGTACGCTGATTAACCCGCGCACCGTGCTGACTGCGGCGCACTGCATGAACAGCCGATCGTCCGAGGCCTATGGTCAGCTCGGCGGCGCTTCGGAGTTCTCGATGCTGATCGGGACCGGGGTTGATACTTCGACCAGGCTGTTCAACACGCTCAACAACGGCGCCGGTTATGCCGCGGGCGGCGTGGCCAGCAGCACCGACGTGATCCTTCACCCGTCGGGCTCTCCGGCCCAGGGCACGCTCGATTTCCCCTATGCCGACGTCGTTTTCATTGCGCTCGATGCACCGATTACCGACGTGCAGGCCATGCCGATCCTGCTCTCGCCGCTGACCCAGCTGACCCATGTGATCCTGACCGGGTACGGCACCAACGGCACCGGCGATCTGGGCGCAGTCAATACCGGCGGCCGCTTCCTGCGCCGCGTGGGCGAGAACATGATGGGCATGATCGGCTCGAACGCCGATTTCATTGACGGGATCTTCTTCGATTTGGCGCCCACTGCCGACAGTTTC
>NCJP01000263.1 GCA_002278985.1 Erythrobacter sp. 34-65-8 | reverse complement strand
CCATAGGCCAAAGCCTGGTTCACCGGGATCGTCCACGGCGTCGTCGTCCAGATCACCGCGTGCGCGCCGACCAGTTCCGGGATCGGCGATTCAACAATCTCGAACGCCACGTCGATCTGGGTCGAGGTGATGTCCTCGTATTCGACCTCCGCCTCGGCCAGCGCGGTCTTTTCGACCGGGGACCACATCACCGGCTTGGCCCCGCGATAGACGTTGCCAGCCTCGGCAAACTTCAGCAATTCGGCGACAATCGTCGCTTCGGCCTGAAAATCCATGGTGAGATAGGGATTGTCCCAATCACCCATGATGCCAAGGCGCTTCAGCTGCTCGCGCTGCACGTTGACCCAGTTCTGGGCGTAGGCGCGGCATTCGGCGCGGAATTCCTTCGGCGGAACCTCGTCCTTGTTCTTCTTGGCCTTGCGGTATTGCTCCTCGACCTTCCATTCGATCGGCAGGCCGTGGCAATCCCAGCCCGGCACGTAAGGCGCATCCTTGCCCAGCAGGTTCTGCGTGCGGCAGACAGTGTCTTTCAACACGTGGTTCAGCGCATGGCCGATATGCATGTCGCCATTGGCATAGGGCGGGCCATCGTGAAGGATGAACTTCTCGCGGCCCCGGCGGGCATCGCGCAGCTTTTGATAGAGGCCGATCTCCTCCCAGCGCGCCTGGATACCCGGCTCTTTCTGCGGAAGGCCGGCTTTCATGGGAAAATCGGTCTTCGGCAGGAAGACCGTGGGGCGATAATCGCGCTGTCCAGTATCGTCACTCATAGCGCATGGCCGTTAGGGCAATTGCGGCCCGCGATAAAGAGCGATGATCGGCTTATTGCTCGCGCCGCTTCTGCAGCGCCTGTGCGCTGGCTTCGCGCAGAGGTATGCTGCGCCCGTCACGCGCCGGATAAAGCGCAGGTGCGACGTTCCACGTATCATCGACAAGGATAAATCCGTTGAAGGTGCTGGGAATGTCGCCAAGCTGTTCGGGCAGGGTCAGGCCGGTCAGGCGGTCATGCGCGGCGTCTGGTCCGGTCACGATGATCTCTCCGCCATGTTCCTCCATCCGCTGGATCAGGCGGTTGGGCCAGCCCCAGAATTTCCATTGTTCGTCCACCGGGACCAGCATGGTGCCGCCCTTGCAGCTGGCGGGCAGCGCGCCATACCAGCCTCCAAGAACGTAATCGCTGGCGCATTGCTGCGCCTGTTCCGGCACGAAGGCCCAGGCCTCGGGAAGCCTTTCCCGGATTCGGGCGATGGGTGCAGCCGGTCCGACAAAGGCATCGCGGGTTTCAACCGGATCGCGCCCGGCCTCTGCTAGCTTTGCCAGAAGCAGATCGGCCTGCGCCGCATCATCGCTGGCGAAGCGGAACATCAAGGGTTTACGCAAACCATAGGCGCGCACGATGTCGGTAATACTGCGGATTTCCCCTTTCGCGCTGCCACGAAGGGGGAAGCTCTGCCCGCCATCATCGCTGTAACCATGGCCCGCATCGAGCCTGCGCAATTCGTCCAGCGTCAGCGAGGAGACCGGTCCGCTGCCATCGGTGCGGCAGTCGAGCGTGCTGTCACCAAATACGACCAGCTCACCATCGGCGCTCGCCTGCAGATCCACCGCCACCATCCGCACACCCAGATCGCTCGCGCGCATTATCGCGGGCAGCGTGTTCTCGATATAGGGATGGACCTGCTGTTCGATCGCGGCTGCGGGGCATTCGCCTTCGGTCAGCGTCGTCCGGTCGAAATATTGCCCGGTGCCGCCATGCGAGATCATCAGTGGCTTGCCCCGCGGGACATTGGCCAGCCAGCTGGCATTGAGCACTGTCAGCCCCAGAAATGCAAATGCGCCCAGGAAAGCCAGCCGCATCAACCATATTTTCATCCCAGAAGCTCCCTTGCGCGGAGGCAATCACGCTCCATCTGCTCGATCAGCCCGTCAAGACTGTCAAATCTGGCCTCACCACGCAGGAAATGGTGAAATGCCACCTCGATTTCCTGCCCGTAGAGATCTCCCTGAAAGTCGAAAAAATGGGGTTCGAGCAATTCCTTGGGCGGGGTGAATTGCGGGCGGATGCCGATATTGGCCGCGCCTTTGAGCTGCTGCCCGGTGGAGAGAACCCTGCCGCTTACCGCGTAGACGCCAAATCTGGGGCGGAGATAGTTTTCGACCGGGAGATTGGCGGTGGGGTAACCGATTTCACGCCCGCGCTTGTCGCCATGCT
>NCJP01000262.1 GCA_002278985.1 Erythrobacter sp. 34-65-8 | reverse complement strand
GATTCGCTGGCACCCTTGTTCTTGCGCTCCTCGTCAGCGCGGGTGAACTCGGCCAGGATCTGGGTATTGCCCTGCATCAGCGTGGCATAGTCGCGGGCGGACCGGCCCGAGTTATCAGTCCGGTCAGGGTTCGCACCCTTTGCCAGCAGCAGGCGCAGCAGAGCAGGATCGCGGCGGTGCACGGCGGAGATCAGCGGCGTTTCACCCGCCGCATTGGTGACATCGACCCGCGCTCCTGCGGCCATCAGCGCGTCCACCCCTTCAGCGAACCCCAGGTTGACGGCGACCATCAGCGGCGTGACGCCATTCTTGTCGGCAATGTTCGGGTTGGCACCCTTGGAGGTGAGAAACCGGATCCACACGGCATCGCGCCGCTCGGTCACGATGTGCAGCGCCGTCTGCCCGGTCGACACGTCGCGGCTGTTGACCAGCGTGCTGCCCGGTTCGTTGAGGGAGTTGGTAACGGCGTCGCCATCCCGTTCCCGCACCGATTTGAGGAAGTTGTACCCTTCCGAAAAGAACTGTGCCGATGCCGGCACGGCCAGAGCCAGTGCCATGGCAACCGAAACCCAACCGGCCCTGCGAACCAGCGCACGCGCCATGTCGTCGATCCTTCCTTCTTTCATGCCCCTGAAAGTGCGGGACTCGCCTCTTGCGATTGTCGCGTTAGCAGAGCATGAACCGGCGCGCCATGCCCACACCGCTCCGCATTCTCACCCTCTCCGCCCTGCTTCCGCTCGCAGCCTGTGCCCAGGGGCCGGCCCAACCGCCCTTGGCTGAAGCGCCGCTGGCCGGGGCGCGGATCGGCGGTGATTTCACCCTCACCGGTGAAGATGGCCAGCCAGTCAGCTGGACGGACTTCAATGGCAAGTGGCGCGTGGTCTACTTCGGTTTTGCCTACTGCCCGGACATCTGCCCCACAGATCTGCAACGCACCAGCCAGGGGCTGGCGCTCTACGCCAGGGACCAGCCGCAGCTGGCCGCGCAGATCCAGCCGATCTTCATCACCATCGACCCTGAGCGTGACACCCCGGAAGTCGTCGCCGAATTCACCGATGCCTTCTCGAAAGACCTGATCGGGCTGACCGGCACGCCGGACCAGATCTCCGCCGCAGCCAAGGCATTCGGCGTCTATTTCGCCAAGGGCGAGGTGAATGAACAAGGCGCCTACATGATGGATCATTCCAACGTCACCTACCTGTTCGATCCGCAGGGCGAGCCGGTCTCGATGCTGCCGACCGACCAGGGTGCCGAAGCGGTCGCGGCGGAACTGGCCAAATGGGTGCGCTGAGGGACCGGTTCTGGGAACTGCCGCTGGAGCAGCTCGATCGGGCCGAATGGGAAGCCCTGTGCGACGGCTGCGGCCGTTGTTGCCTGCACAAATTGGAAGACGAAGTCACTGGCGCGATCGAAGGCACCAATGTCGCCTGCAAGCTGCTTGATATCCAAACGGCGCAATGCAGCAATTATCGCAACCGCCGCGCATTTGTGCCTGACTGCATGCGCCTGACCCTGAAAGTGGTGGAACAGGTTAACTGGCTTCCCGCGACCTGCGCCTATCGCCTGCGCGCAGACGGTAAACCTCTGAAGGATTGGCATTATCTGCTGTCGGGCGATCGCGAGACTGTCATCCGCGCGGGTATTTCTGTTTCGGGTCGGGCCGTGAGCGAAACCGACGCTGGTCCACTCGAACATCATCTGGTCGAATGGGACAGCCCGTGACGGACTGGCTCAACCGCTTCAACACGGTGCCACGCGTATCCGTTGGCGGAGCAGACATCCCGATTGCCATCAAGCGACACCCTACGGCCCGGCGTCTGACCATGCGCGTCGCCCCGGATGGTAGCGAGATCCGTGTGACCATGCCGCGCTGGGGCCAGTCGCGAGAGGCAATCGCTTTTGCCGCATCTCGCCGCGAATGGCTGGAACAGCAGCTGGCGGCCGTGCAGCCGAGGCGCGAACCAGGCCATGGCACCATGCTGCCATTTCGGGGAGAATCCCATTTTCTGGAATGGGATCTGCGCCATCCACGCACGCCTGTTCTGGCAAAAGGCAGCATTCAGGTGGGTGGGCCGCAGGCAAATATGGCAGGGAGGCTGGAGCGCTGGCTGCGCGAACAGGGTCTGGCTTTGATGAGCAGCGATCTTGCACATTATTGCCGGGTTGCAGACGTGGAGGCCCCGGCCATCACGCTGTCCCGTGCCCAGCGACGCTGGGGC
>NCJP01000261.1 GCA_002278985.1 Erythrobacter sp. 34-65-8 | reverse complement strand
ATCTCCTTCGACACCTTGACGATGGCCCTCACCAGCGCGCCGCGCCGGGTCAGGTCCATGGAAGCCAGGATGTCGGAGAGCAGGTTTTTGTGAGTGGCGCCAACAACGGTGGAGACGAGGGATTCGTGTGGCTTGCTCCAGTCTTCGTCAGCGTCACCGGCGCTATCCTAGGTTTCCAGCGCTGACATCGGCCCCGGCCTCAGCGATAGTGGCCCTGTAGCTGCTCGCCCTCCAGTGGCGCCCGGCCTGACTTCAGCGGCATGGGGGTTTGGCCGTGAACGATCTTTTTCAACGACTCCGCCGCTGGTTCGGCCCGGCCGCGCCGGCTGAGCATGACTCCAAGGCGTTGGCCGACCAGCTTCTCCGCGAAGCCGGCCATGAGCCTGGTCCAGGAGACCCCGTCGGTCCCGACTGGTCCTATGTGGACTCACTGGAGAAGGCCAAGGCCCTGGTGGAGGAGGGGGTGCTGGTCGAACTCCTGCTGCTGCCGGAGGAGTTCGGCGGCACGGCGATGCATTTTGAAGAAGGACTGCGGCAGATGGCGGGCGCCGACATCGTCATGATGCTGCGGCTCCAGACCGAGCGGATGAGCGGGCAGTTCATCGCTTCGGCGCGCGAGTATCATCACCTTTACGGGCTCACCCGCAAGCGGCTGGAACGCCATGCGCCCGATGCGCTGGTCATGCATCCGGGGCCAATGAACCGCGGGGTGGAGATCGACAGCGATGTCGCTGACATGCTCGACCGGTCGATCATCACGCGTCAGGTCGAGATGGGCGTCGCCATTCGCATGGCATGCCTCGACGTGCTCACCCGCCCCGCACGCGGAGTGCCCGGTTGGGCCAGCGAACCGGGTCAGGGAGGGCAATGGGCATGACCATGCCGACCCCGCTGACGATCCGCAACGCCCGGCTGGTAACGCCGCTAGGGGTGCAGAACGGGGCGATCCGGCTCGAAGCCGGGCGGATTTCCGCGCTGGCTGATCTTGCTTCGCAAGACGGCGATTCTGTGATCGATGCCAAGGGGGCGCTGGTCGTCCCCGGTCTGGTCGATTTCGGAGTGTTTGCAGTCGACAAGCCGGCCTTCCATTTTGGCGGGATTACCCGGGCTGCGCTGATGCCCGATCAGTCGCCTGTGCTCGACCTGCCGAGCCGGGTGTCGTACATCGCCAAGAGCGGCAAGCCGGACCTGTGGGTCCACCCGCTGTCCGCAGCAACGCGGGGGCTGGCCGGGAGCGAACTGGCCGAACTTGCGATGATGAAGGAAGCGGGTGCGCGCGGAGTGGCCACCGGCCGCCGCTGGGTGGCCGATACCGGCGTCATGCTGCGGCTGATGCAATATGCCGCAATGCTTGATCTGGTGGTGGTTGCCCATGCAGAGGATGGCGGCCTGGCCGGCGAAGGCGTGGCTACCGCAGGGGAGATGGCGACCCGCCTCGGCCTGCCCAGCGCGCCGGCAGAGGCAGAGGCGCTGGCGGTGGCGCGCGATCTCGCCCTGGCGGAGATGAGCGGTGCGCGGCTGCATTTGCGGCAGGTCACGACGCGAGCGGCGCTCGACCTTGTCCGTTCTGCCAAACGGCGCGGCGTGGCGGTGACCTGCGGGGTAACGCCTGCCCATTTCATGCTGTCGGACCTCGCCCTGGTCGGATTCCGCACGTTTGCCCGGCTCTCCCCGCCACTGCGCACCGACGAGGACCGCAAAGCAGTGGTCGAGGCCATCGGCGACGGTACGATCGACGTGATCGCCTCAGGCCACGACCCGCGCGGGCCGGAGGACAAGCGCCTGCCGTTCGTCGATGCGGAGCCGGGCATGGCAGGAGCGGAAACGCTGCTGGCGATGACCCTCACTCTGGTGCGCGACGGCGTGATCGACCTGGTCAGGGCGTTCGAACTGCTCGCTGCCACTCCTGCCCGACTGCTGGGGGTCGAAGCCGGTGTGCTGCGGGCCGGATACGAAGCGGATATCGCGCTGGTCGATCCGGAAAAGCCGTGGATCGTGAGCAGTGCCCGGATGGCCGCGACCGCCGGGAATACGCCGTTCGACGGGCAGCCTGCGCAAGGGCGCGTGCTCGCGCTCTACAAGGGCGGTGTGGCGATCGGATAAGAAAACCCCTCCCGTTGCCGGGAGGGGTGAAGGTGCGATTCCACTCGCTGGAATGTCGCGGAAGACTATGCGTTAGCGCGCGGCCATGCGGACACCGCTGTCGACAGCACCGGGAAGCGGTTT
>NCJP01000260.1 GCA_002278985.1 Erythrobacter sp. 34-65-8 | reverse complement strand
CGCGGCCCAGCCGCTCGTGCAGATCGCGTATGCCGCTTGGACGACCGGCGAACCCGGCGCGCCAGGCTTTGTCGAGCCGGGATACCCGGCCGTGCAGCGTTTCGGTCGCTTCGATCAGGTCCCGGGTCGGCTTTTCCAGGATCGCCAGGTTTTCCGGATCGGATGGCCGGTCAAGCGGCAGGGTGCCATGGCGCCGCAACTGGAACTCGGTCATGTCGCCGCTCAGGTAGGCGCGCTGGTTGAGCAGCCAGGCGAGCACATGCATAATCCGGGTGGTGGTGCGCAGGCCTTCAACCGACATGGCGAAGCGTAGCCGGTCGCCATCGAAGTCGGCACCGGCGACATGGCGCAGGTCGAATACCGAGCGCACTTCGTCGGCCAGCACGAGGGCCTCGCTGTAGAGCGCTTCGATGATCGGCTCGCTGATGTCGCTCGGTTGGTTCATCCTGCCTCCAGCGCTACGACCGCAATCGGGCTTTGGCCAGAATTGGTTCCCGGAAGTAACCATCAAGTTCTGCCCTGTCCCGCAGGGGGACGGTTCAGGCGATGATATCCGGAATCAGCTGGTCCTCGATCAGGGCGATCTGGTCCCGCAGCATCAGCTTGCGTTTCTTCAGCCGGGCAATCTGCAACTGATCAGTCGATCCGGAATCGGTCAGCGCGTTGATGGCAGCATCGAGATCGCGGTGCTCGATCCGCAGCGTCGCCAGCCGTTTGCGCATTTCCTGTTCGGTCACCAACCACCCCCATCCGTCGCACCCAGGCGCGTATCTGCCGTTTACGGAGCCGCAGGGGGTTCGCAAGGGGGTATCGATGTGGTTCTATGCCCTCAGCGGCGCGTCCGCCCGGGCGAGTCGCTCCAGGGATCAACCCATGGAAGGAGAAGCCGATGGCATCGAGCCCAGTGCAAGCCCACACAGACGCCCTCGAAAGCAAGCATGCCGGACTTGAATCGCGCTTGCGCGAGGAAATGAGCCGGCCGATACCGGATGCGGCGAGGGTCCAGGCACTCAAGCGCCAGAAACTCCGTATCAAGGAAGAACTCGCCACCATCTGAATGGCCTCGCGGCGACCGGGCGCCCTTGTGCGGTGCCCGTCGCCACCCCCCGGCCCAAGGCTTTCACTGGTCGAAATTCGGCGATCGTGTCGGTTTCACGATCGACTGCATGTGCTATAGCACCGTGCCATGGGAGCAGCAGCCGCCGCACGCACCATCCTGACAAGGATGCACGAGGTCATGGCCTCGCGCCTTCCTGCCCAGTCCAAACTGGACCGGGTGGTGGAGATTATCGGCGAAAGTTTCGACAGCGAGGTCTGCTCGATCTATCTCCTGCGGGAGGGGATGCTCGAGCTCTTCGCCACTCGTGGTCTGAACCAGAGTGCGGTCCACGTCACCCGCATGGCGATTGGCGAAGGGCTGACCGGCACGATCGCCGCAAACGTCGAGACGCTCAACCTGGCCGAGGCCAAGGCCCATCCCGACTTCCAGTACCGGCCCGAAACCGGCGAGGACAAGTTTCACTCCTTTGCCGGGGTGCCAATCGTCTACCGCGAGCGGGCGGTCGGCACTTTGTGCGTCCAGCACGTCGATCCACGCCGTTACGAAGATGTCGAGATCGAAGCGTTGCAGACCACTGCAATGGTTCTTTCCGAAATGATCGCGAATGCCGAGCTGATCGACGAGGAAGACGCTTTCGGTGCATCGCAGCTGAACACCGAGCCGCAGACGGTCTCCGGCCTGCCGCTGGTCAAGGGGCTGGCCGCGGGATTTGCCGTCTACCACCAGCCGCGGGTCACGATCGAGCACGTCATGGCCGAAGACACCGAGGCCGAGCGCCAGCGGGTGTTCCGCGCCTTCGACCGGATGCGCGAACAGATCGAATCGATGGCCAGCCAGGCCGAATTCGGCGGCGGTGGCGAGCACGAGGAAGTGCTCGAGACCTACAAGATGTTCGCCTACGACGAAGGCTGGTCGCGCCGGATCAACGAGGCGATCGATTCCGGCCTGACCGCCGAAGCCGCGATCGAACGGGTGCAGCAGCGCACCCGGATGCGGATGCGGGAGATCGACGATCCCCTGCTGGCTGACCGGATGCATGACCTGGAGGACCTGTCGAACCGCCTCCTGCGGATTGTCAGCGGCCAGATGGGCACTGCGGCCAGCCAGGGCCTGCGCAAGGATACGATCCTGATTGCGAAGAACCTGGGCCCTGCCGAGCTGCTGGAATATGACCGGCGGCGGCT
>NCJP01000259.1 GCA_002278985.1 Erythrobacter sp. 34-65-8 | reverse complement strand
GTAAGTATCGAGCAGGTGGGCGGACAACCGATCTCTGTCGGGATGTCCGTCAATCATCAGTACCCGCATAGTGCACCCCCCTTTCGGAGGAGGGTTATCGCATATCTGCTGAACGAAAAAGGGCGGCCCCGCAGGACCGCCCTCTTGTTTCGTCGCTGTCCCTCAGGATCAGCGCGAGTAGAATTCGACCACCAGGTTCGGTTCCATGGTGACGGGGTAAGGCACCTCGTCCAGCTTGGGAACGCGGGTAAAGGTGATCTTGTCGGTGCCGTCAGGCGCAACATAATCGGGAATGTCACGCTCGGGCAGGCTCTGCGCTTCGATCACCAGCACCATTTCCTGGGCCTTCTTGCCGAGGCTGATCACGTCGCCCACGTCGATCCGGCGGCTCGCAATGTTGCACTTCACGCCGTTGACGTGGATGTGGCCGTGGCTGACGATCTGGCGCGCAGCGAAAATGGTCGGTGCGAACTTGGCGCGGTAGACCACCATGTCGAGGCGGCGCTCGAGCAGGCCGATCAGGTTCTGCGAAGTATCGCCCTTCATCCGCGACGCTTCCTGGTAGGTGCGCTTGAACTGCTTCTCGGTCACATCGCCGTAGTAGCCCTTGAGCTTCTGCTTGGCGCGCAACTGCAGGCCGAAGTCGCTGACCTTGCCCTTGCGGCGCTGGCCATGCTGGCCGGGGCCATATGAACGCTTGTTGACCGGAGAATTGGGACGACCCCAGATGTTTTCTCCCATCCGGCGGTCGAGTTTGTACTTGGCGCTTTTGCGCTTCGACATGTGTCGCATCCTTCGATTTGCTGAACCATCCCCCCAATCCACTTTGAACTGGAGCTGGCCATTCAACCCGGCATCGCACCACCTGACTTGCTGTCATGCGCGGCCACCGCTTCACCGGGGTGCGGGGCCAATTGCGAGCGCGCGCCCTAGCAGGATTGCCGCCCCCGTCAAGGTGGTTGGGGGGCAAGCCAATCCGGCACTCGACAAATGGCCGTGCGCGGGGCAGGGCGCGCGACCATGAACGAACAGTCGAAAGCCCCCGAAGACTGCGCGACCATGGCCGAAGTGCGAGCCGGGGTCGATGCAACCGATCGCGCACTGATGGACCTGCTCGACCGCAGGTTCGGCTACATGCGCGCCGCCGCCCGGATCAAAACCGATCGCGGCGTGGTTCGCGATGAGGCGCGTAAAGCACAGGTTATCGGAAATGCCCGCGCCGATGCCGCCGTGCGGGGCCTTCCTGCGGATGCACTGGCAGCCATCTGGGAGCAGCTGGTCGAGGCTTCGATTGCCTACGAACTGGTCGAGTGGGACCGGATCAGGACCTGACGCTGCGCCCCAGCGTCGTCAGCACCCCGCGCAGGGTGCGGACCTCGAAGTGGTTCCAGCCCGGCTTGGTCAGCACCCCGCGCAAGGTGCGGCGGGTCGCTTCGGCCCTTCCTTCGGGGAGGAAATAGCCGCGCGGCTCCAGCAAGGCTTCGAAGTGGGCGATCAGGCCTTCCAGCTCTTCCTGCGGTGCCGGCGGCAGAATTTCCTCTTCCGGCGGTGAAGCCAGATCCAGTGATTTGGACCATTCATAGGCACACAGGACGACCGCCTGGGCTAGGTTGAGCGAGCCGAAGTCCGGGTTGATCGGCACGGTCACGATGGTGCGGGCGAGAGCGACATCCTCGGTTTCCAACCCGGAGCGTTCGGCCCCGAATAGAATGGCATTGCGCCCTGGCTGCGCGTGGATTTGCTGCGCAGCTAACTCTGGGGTCACGACGGTCTTGGTCACGCCGCGCTTGCGCACGGTTGTGGCATAGACATGGGCGCAGTCGGCCACGGCCTCGGCCGTGGTCTCATAGACCTTTGCCTGGGCCAGCACCGCATCTGCACCCGCCGCGGCCGGCCCGGCTGATGGGTTGGGCCAGCCATCGCGCGGTGAGACCAGCCGCATTTCGGTCAATCCGAAATTGAGCATGGCCCGCGCCGCCTTGCCGATATTCTCGCCCAGCTGCGGGCGGACGAGGACGATCACGGGCGCGTTCACGCTGACATCAACCTTTGCCCGCTGCTTCCTGCACAGTGCTGGCGAATTCCTCGAAATCCTTTGCCTCGCTGAAATCGCGATAGACGCTGGCGAAGCGGATGTAGGCGACGCTGTCGATCTGGCGCAGCCCTTCCATCACCAACTCGCCGATGCGGGAAGACGGCACTTCGCTCTCGCCGGACACTTCGAGCTGGCGCTGGATGCCGGAAACGAGCTGGTCG
>NCJP01000258.1 GCA_002278985.1 Erythrobacter sp. 34-65-8 | reverse complement strand
GCACCCACGGCCACCAGCAGCCAGAAGTGTGTCCGCGCCGGGGGCAAGCACAACGATCTCGACAATGTCGGCTACACCGCCCGGCATCACACCTTCTTCGAGATGCTCGGCAACTTCTCGTTCGGGGACTATTTCAAGGAACAGGCGATCCTCCATGCCTGGACCCTGCTGACCCGCGAATGGGGTCTGCCGGCCGACAAGCTCACCGCCACTGTCTATCACACCGATGACGAGGCGTTCGATCTGTGGCGCAAGATTGCCGGCCTGCCGGAGGAGCGGATCATCCGCCTCCCGACCAGCGACAACTTCTGGTCGATGGGCGATACCGGCCCCTGCGGCCCGTGCAACGAGATTTTCTACGATCACGGCGATCATATCCCCGGCGGCCCTCCGGGCAGCCCGGACGAGGACGGCGACCGGTTCATCGAGATCTGGAACCTGGTGTTCATGCAGTTCGAGCAGGCCGCCGACGGCAGCCGCACCGACCTGCCCAAGCCCTCGATCGATACCGGCATGGGCCTCGAACGCATCGCCGCCGTGATGCAGGGCGTGCACGACAACTATGATACCGACACCTTCCGCGCGCTGGTCGCTGCCAGCGAGAGCCTGACCGGTGTCGCCGCGCAGGGCGAGCAGCGCTCCAGCCACCGCGTGATTGCCGACCACCTGCGCTCGACCAGCTTCCTGATGGCCGACGGGGTGCTGCCCTCCAACGAAGGGCGCGGCTATGTGCTGCGCCGGATCATGCGCCGCGCCATGCGCCATGCGCACCTGCTGGGCGCCAAGGACCCGTTGATGCACCGCCTGGTGCCTTCGCTGGTGGCCGAGATGGGGCAGGCTTACCCTGAACTCCAGCGCGGACAGGCGCTGATCGAGGAAGTGCTGGAGCGCGAGGAAACCCAGTTCCGCCGCACGCTGGAGAAAGGCCTCGGCCTGCTCGACGAGGCGACCGGCACCATGGGCGAAGGCGACAGCCTCGACGGCGAAACCGCTTTCCGGCTCTATGACACCTACGGCTTCCCTTATGATCTGACCGAAGACGCGTTGCGGGCGCGCGGGATCGGGGTGGACAAGGCCGGGTTCGATGCGGCGATGGCGCGCCAGAAGGCGGCAGCGCGCGCAGCGTGGAAGGGCTCCGGCCAGGCGGCTGACAGCGAAGTCTGGTTCGATCTCGCCGAGCGTGAGGGCGGCACCGAGTTTACCGGATATGCCGCCACCGAAGGCGAAGGCCGGGTGGTGGCACTGGTGCGGGACGGCAGCGAGGTCCAGCAGGCCAGCGCGGGCGAGAGCGTGGTGGTGCTGACCAACCAGACCCCGTTCTACGGCGAAAGCGGCGGCCAGACCGGCGATGTCGGCGCGATTTCGAACAGTGAAGGCCTGCGCCTGTCGGTCTCCGATACCTCCAAGCCGCTTGGCCGCCTCCATGCGCATCATGCCACCGTGGAAGCGGGCACGATCCGCGTGGGCGATACCGTGCGGCTGGTGGTCGACGTCGAACGGCGTGACCGGATCCGGGCGAACCACTCGGCCACCCACCTGGTCCATGCCGCGCTGCGGGGCCGCCTCGGCAGCCATGTGACGCAGAAGGGATCGCTGGTAGCGGAAGAACGCCTGCGGTTCGACTTCTCGCACCCCAAGCCGCTCTCGGCGGAGGACATCGCCGCGATCGAGGCTGAAGTGAACGCGGAAATCCGCGCCAACGAGCAGGTCGTGACCCGCCTGATGAGCCCGGACGATGCGGTGGAAGCCGGCGCGCTGGCCCTGTTTGGCGAAAAATACGGCGAGGAAGTGCGCGTGCTGTCGATGGGCCGCAAGGGCACCCAGGCAGACGGGGCCGAGCGGACCTATTCGGTCGAGCTGTGCGGCGGCACCCACGTGCGCGCCACCGGCGATATCGGCCTGTTCCGGATCGTTTCGGAAAGCGCGGTGTCCAGCGGCGTGCGCCGGATCGAGGCGCTGACCGGAGAGGCCGCGCGCCAGTGGCTGGTCGGCCGCGAAGAGGCTCTGAAGGCCGTGGCGGGGACGATCAAGGCCTCGCCTGACGAGGTCGAGGCCCGGGTTGCCGCGTTGGTGGAAGAACGCAAGCGTCTCGAACGCGAACTGGCTGAGGCCAGGCGCGCGCTGGCGTTGGGCGGTGGCGGCGGCGCTGCCGGTGCGCCCGCCGATGAGACAGTGGCCGGGGTCAGCTTCTCGGGCCAGGTCTATGACGGGCTGGACGCGAAGGAACTGCGCGGCCTGCTTGACGAGGCCAAGAAGCG
>NCJP01000257.1 GCA_002278985.1 Erythrobacter sp. 34-65-8 | reverse complement strand
GCCGCGCCTGCGTTTCGGCCAGACCGCCCGCCACCCCGACCGAGCGCACCGCCAGCGTGGCGAGGCGCTTGTCGGAAAAGCCCATTGCCTTGTAGCGGCGCAGGGTCTGGGCGTCGTTCGGCAAACCGTTGGCGCCAATTTCGCTTTCGGCGGCGATGATGTCCTCGATCTGGCGCAGGAACCACGGGTCATACCCCGTGACCGCGTTGATCTCCTCCACCGACAGCCCCTCACGGAAGGCCTGGCCGACCTTGAGCAGCCGGTCAGGCGTGCGCTTGCTGAGCGAGGCGGTAATCTCCTCGCGCGGGCGGCCTTCCAGCTCGACCACGCGGTTGAACCCGTCGAGCCCGGTTTCCAGACCGCGCAGGGCCTTCTGCACGCTCTCCTGGAAGTTGCGGCCGATCGCCATGACCTCGCCGACCGACTTCATCGCGGTGGCCAGTTCGACCTTGGCGCCCTTGAACTTCTCGAACGCGAACCGGGGGATCTTGGTCACGACATAGTCGATGGTCGGTTCGAAGCTGGCCGGGGTCGCGCCGGTGATCTCGTTCTCGATCTCGTCGAGCGTATAGCCGACCGCCAGCTTGGCCGCGACGCGGGCGATGGGGAAGCCGGTCGCTTTCGAAGCCAGCGCCGAGGACCGCGACACGCGCGGGTTCATCTCGATCACGATCAGGCGGCCATCGGCCGGATTGACCGCAAACTGGACGTTGGACCCGCCCGTTTCCACCCCGATCTCGCGCAGCACGGCAATGCTGGCCGAGCGCATGATCTGGTATTCCTTGTCGGTCAGCGTCAGCGCCGGGGCGACGGTGATGGAATCGCCGGTGTGGACGCCCATCGGATCGACGTTCTCGATGGCGCAGATGATGATCGCGTTGTCCTTGCGGTCGCGCACCACCTCCATCTCGTATTCTTTCCACCCGAGCAGCGATTCCTCGATCAGCACTTCGGTGGTGGGGCTGGCGTCGAGCCCTTCGCGCACGATCCGCTCGAACTCGGCCTTGTTATAGGCGATCCCGCCCCCGGTGCCGCCGAGGGTAAAGCTGGGGCGGATGATCGAGGGCAGCCCGGTCCGTTCCAGCACGGCAAATGCCTGCTCGACCGTGGTGGCGACCCCGCTGCGGGCAGATTCGAGCCCGATCTTGTCCATCGCCTCGCGGAAGCGCTGGCGGTTCTCCGCCTTGTCGATCGCATCGGCATTGGCACCGATCATCTGCACGCCGTACTTCTCCAGCGTGCCATCGTCCGCCAGCGCCAACGCGGTGTTGAGCGCGGTCTGCCCGCCCATCGTAGGGAGCAGCGCATCGGGTCGCTCCTTGGCGATGATCTTGGCGACGATCTCGGGCGTGATCGGCTCGATATAGGTGGCGTCGGCAAATTCCGGATCGGTCATGATCGTGGCCGGGTTGGAGTTGACGAGGACGACGCGGTAGCCCTCCTCCTTCAGCGCCTTGATCGCCTGCGTGCCGGAATAGTCGAACTCGCACGCCTGCCCGATAATGATGGGGCCAGCGCCAATGACGAGGATGGAGGAGATGTCGGTGCGTTTGGGCATAGTTATCGATCCTAGTTGACTGATTCGGCCGACACGACACGGACCGCTTCGTCATTTCCGTCCTTGAGCAGGCCGAGGAAGACTTTGCCTCCGATTCCAATCATGTGACTGTGCAACCAGTTCCAAACTTTAGATAAGTCGGTCAGTAGTTCGGTCCGAAACTTGCCGTAGTCTCGACCAAAATTTTCAACATAAGGATTCCACTCGTGAACCCATTTATGGCTACGGCGATAGATTTTGCGCACGTCGTCAAGAGATAGGTTCACGTCTTCGTACTTTACGATGTGGTGCGTGACACCTGGCGGACTTCCAACAGGCGGGTCCTCGCGGCGAAAAGATTCCGGAAACACCAGTTGGTCTCTCTTCGCCAAACGCGCGAATATCAAATCGGCGTTCCACTGCCCCCGTGCATCCCTCGGTATTACCTTCAAGCCGTTTTCGAGCGCAACAAGGCAACCAAACGCGATCCCTTCAATCGACTTCCGCATATGAAAAGCCGAGGTCTCGAGGGTGGCAAAATCGGAATTTTCTGACGGATTCAAGCCCTGAATAACATCGTATCGTGCCCTGATATTCGTCAGAAGCATACGATATTGAATACTCGGTTCCGGGCGCTGCGGTGTTTTACTCACAGCCCCCCCACAAACTTCTCGAACAGGTAGAAGCTGTCCTGCGGCCCCGGGCTTGCCTCGGGGTGGTACTGCACCCCGAACGCG
>NCJP01000043.1 GCA_002278985.1 Erythrobacter sp. 34-65-8 | reverse complement strand
CTGACGACGCCGGATGGCCCGCGGGTGGCCCACACGCCGTTGCTCTCCACCGGCGACGGCGCGGTGCAGTTCCACCTCGCCCGGGCCAACGCCCTTGCGAAGCATCTCGACGGGGCGACCGCACTGGTCACCATCAACGGTCCGGACGCCTACGTCACCCCGCGCTGGTATGCCCAGCGCGGCACGGTGCCGACCTGGGACTATGTCAGCCTGGAGCTGGAAGGCCGGGTGCGGCGGATGGACCAGGACGGGCTCGAGGCCCTGCTCCATACCCTGATCGAGAAGTACGAAACCGGTCTGGGCGGCGAAGGGTGGTCCGCCACGGAGACCCCGCCCGATATCTGGCGCAAGCT
The DNA here is from genome assembly GCA_002278985.1 of Erythrobacter sp. 34-65-8. Taxonomy (GTDB): domain Bacteria; phylum Pseudomonadota; class Alphaproteobacteria; order Sphingomonadales; family Sphingomonadaceae; genus 34-65-8. The sequence continues at coordinate 9,218 of NCJP01000043.1, read as the reverse complement.
GCTGAGCGCCATCGCCGGTTACGAGATGGAAATCCTCGCCTGGCGGCCCACCCTGAAACTCTCGCAGAACAAGAGCGCGGACGACCGCGCGCGGATTATCGACGGGCTGGAGCAGGCCGGTTCCCCCGCGCTGGCGCACTTGATCCGGACACTGGCGCCATGACCGTCAGGCTCGCCGTGTTCGATTGCGACGGCACACTGGTGGATGGCCAGGCCGCAGTGTGCGAAGCGATGGAGGCAGCCTTTGCCTTCGCGCAGCTGCCCGGCCCGCCCCGCACCCATATCCGCCGCATCGTGGGCCTGAGCCTGCCGCAGGCGGTGCGCCACCTCGCCCCCGACGTGCCGGAAGACCTGCAACGGATGGTGGTGGAAGCCTACAAGGATTCGTTCCGCTCCGCCCGCACCGGCGGCACGCTGGAAGAGCCCCTGTTCGAGGGAATCGCCGAGCTGGTGGACCGTCTGGCCCGGTCGGGCTGGGCGCTGGGCGTGGCCACCGGCAAGTCCGACCGCGGGTTGACCGCCTGCCTCGCCGGGCATGGCCTGCTCGACCGGTTCGTCACCCTGCAAACGGCGGACCGGCACCCTTCCAAGCCCCATCCCGCCATGCTCGAAGCGGCCCTGCATGAAGCGGGCGCCCTGCCCGGAGCGGCCGTCATGATTGGCGATACCAGTTTCGACATGGACATGGCCCGGGCTGCCGGGGTTCGCGCAATCGGGGTCGACTGGGGCTATCACCCGGCGGACGAGCTGGCCGCAGCCGGAGCCGAGGTGGTGGTATCGAGCGCCGCCCAACTGGGAGACTACCTGTCATGACCGACGATCACGCCCGCAACCGCTTCTTCGCAATCCAGCTGGTGCGGCTGGTGGGGGTGGCCATGGTGCTGGCCGGCCTCGCTGTCACCCAGGGTGCGCTCGACCTGCCGCAGTGGGTGGGCGGGCTGCTGCTGGTGTTCGGCCTGTTCGACGTGTTCTTCATGCCCCGCGTCCTTGCCAAGCGCTGGAAAAGCCCGGGCGCATGAAGCGTTTCTATCGCGAGGTAACCGTTGCCAGGGCCGATGGGGGCTGGCGCGTGCTGCTGGACGGGCGCGCGATCCGCACCCCGCAGGGCGCGCCGCAGGTCGTTCCGACCGAGGCTCTGGCACAGGCCATGGCGGAGGAATGGCGCGGGCAAGGCGATGACATCGACCCGGCCAGCCTGCCCTTTCGCGACATGGCCGATTACGCCATCGATGCAGTGCAGCCCGACCCCGCAGCCCTGGCCCAGCAGCTGCTGCGATACGCCGAGACCGACACCCTGTGTTACCGGGCCGATCCGGACGAGCCGCTCTATCGCCGCCAGCAGGAAGTGTGGGAGCCTTTGCTGAAGGCGGTGGAGGCCCGGCTGGACGTGCGGATGGAGCGGGTCAGCGGCGTGCTCCATCGTCCCCAGCCGCCTGAAACTATGGCCGTGTTCGCCGCGCGTCTGGCGGGGCTGGACCCGTTCACGCTGGCAGCGGTGCAGGCGATGGCCTCGCTGGCCGCCTCACTCTGCGTGGCGCTGTCCGCGCTGGAACCGGAGGCTGACGTCGACACCCTGTGGCAGGCCGCCAGCCTGGAAGAGCTGTGGCAGGCCGAGCTGTGGGGCTGGGACGAACAGGCCGAAGCACGCCGGGTGCGGCGCGGCGGAGATTTCAGCGCAGCCGCCGCGTTCGCACGGCTTGCGCGGCTTCGTGGGGCATGAGGTTCTCGCGGCACCCGGCATAAAGCAGCAGGTTGGTGGCGCTGGCCCTGAGGCTTTGCCCCACTTCGTCGAGCCCGATTGCATCGCCCGGCCCCGGATTGGCCAGCGCATCGACATCGGGGGGCAGCAGGAAGGCGTAGCCGTCAGGCTCGATCCCGTGGCCCGTGGTGTAGATCAGCGCGCGATCATAGTTCGCGCTCGCTGCGGCAAATTCGGCCAGAGCCCCGCGGTATTCGGCAGCATTGGCAGGCACTGCCATGGCGACGGTATAGCCCGCGCCGCGCAGGGCGTTGGCCACCCGCATCGCATCGAACGCCGCACCGGGCAGCGAGGGCAGACCGGCAAGATCGCCGTAATCGGCAAACACCACCACCAGCGCCACAGCGTCTTCCGCAGGTGCCAGCCGCAGGGTCAGCTCGCCAAGCTGGCTGGCATCGGCAATCTGATAGCCGCCGCTCAATTCGCCGGTGGTCACTTCAATGGCGAAGGCCCCGTCCTCACCCGCGTCGCCCAGTGCTGCGACGACCGCGCTGGCAAAAGGATTGCCGCCAAACGGATCGGCATCGTAGGCGACCTCGCCTGCGCGGGTACCGTAGATCGTGACCGGTTCGGCCATGGCGGGCGAACCCGCCAGCGCGAACAGTGCTATCAGCCGCCAGACACCCATGCTGCTACCTCCCCTGCGACCTGGTTGGCCGCCTCGTTCAGGGCGCGGCCGACCGGCCCGGCCTCTGCCGCGACGCCCGGCACGACCGCCTCGAACCGCCGCGTCTGGACACTGTCGCCCGCCCCGGCACGGACCGCATCGTAGCGCACCACCACCGACGAGGTCCGCGCGTCATAGCCGAAGGCCCCCAGCGAGCCCTCGATCCGCGTAACAGCGCCAATGGCAGGCGTTTCGCCATCGGTCACCAGCCGGCCGGTCCGCGCCCTGACCGTTTCGGCCAGCAGGCGCTGGAACAGCCGGGCGGGTTTCTCCACCCAGACGGCATCCTTGAGGTAGGCGATTTCGGTATCGTCAATCTGGACCGGGACCCGGGCCACGTCGAGGCTTTGCGGGGCGCCTGGCTCAAGGATGGCGATGGCGCTCGCCGGGTCGCCACTGGTCGCGCTGCCCGCCGGAGCCATGGCTGTGGCGGTGAGCGAGAGCAGGCTTGGCGGCGGCTCGCTGCCCAGGCTGATGCAGCCGGCCAGCGCCATGGCCAGCCCGCCTGCCAGAACGGCCTTCGATATGCGCGCCATTGCCTTTTGCCCTTTCATCGCCGCCCTCATGGCTCGTAATCCGGCAGTTTCTGCCCGCCCAGCAGGCCGCCGGCGCCTTCACTCTCGATCCGCTCGGTCACCGCCCGCAGCGCCTTGCTGGTCGCTTCCAGATCCTTGATCATCGCCTCGGCCGCAGGGAGCGTGGTTTCCGCCAGCTGCCGGGTGGCAGGCCGGGCGTCTTCCAGCGTGGCCGAAAGCGACAGCGCTGCCTTGTTGGTCGCGCTCAGCGTTTCACGCAGCTGGACGGCCAGCGCGGCGCCTTCCTGATTGATCAGCTGGTCGGTCGACTTGGTCGCCTGCTCGAACGCGTCAAGCGCCTCGCCCGCTTCGCGCAAGGTGGTCTGCAGCTCGGCCAGCGTGCCCTTCATCTGCGGCGTGGCCTCGGCCAGATCGGCGCTCATGCGGTTGGTGTTGCGCAGGATGCCGGTCAGTTCCGCCTGGTTTTCATCCGACAGCAGCCCGGTCAGCCGCTCAGTCAGCGTCGCCAGCCGTTCGAGCAGCAGCGGCGCATTGGCGAGGATCGCGTTGAACCCGCCCGCCTTGGGCGGGATGATCGGCACGCCTTCGGTGCAGGCGGTCGTCTCGCAGGTGATCGGCGGCTGGCCGCTGCGCGCGCCCTCCAGCAGGATGGTCGACCCGCCGGTGAACGAACCCTGGATGGTGGCGGTGGTGCCGACCAGGATCGGCACTTCCTTTTCCACTTCCACCCGCACGCGGACGAACTCCGGGTCTTCCGGGTAGAGCTCGATTTCCTTCACCTGACCCACCGGCACGCCGGAGAAGGATACCTGCGATCCCCGCGCCAGCCCGTCGACCGACTGCTTGAAGAAGATGTCGTAATCCTTGGTGCTGCCTTGCCCGAGCTGCGCCAGCCAGACGATCGCCGCCGCCAGCATGGCCAGCAGCGCCAGGGTGACGACGCCGACCCATACGTGGTTTGCCCGTGTTTCCATTGCCCTGCCTTATGCCCCGCCCGGTCCGGACTTGTCCAACGCTTTGCCTGCCTGTGTGTGCCCGCCCGGCTTGTGCCGTTCCTGCGAAGCGCGCGCCGCCCGGCCACGCGGACCGTTGAAATATTCGTCGATCCACGGGTGGTCGGTTTCGAGCAGTTCGGGGATCGAGCCGACGGCGATCACCTTCTTGTCCGCCAGCACCGCCACCCGGTCACAGATTTCATAGAGCGTGTCGAGATCGTGGGTGATCAGGAACACCGTGAGGCCCAGCGTGGCTTTCAGTTCGCGGGTCAGGTGGTCAAAGGCGGCGGCCCCGATCGGGTCGAGCCCGGCGGTCGGCTCATCCAGAAACAGCAGCTCCGGATCGAGCGCCAGCGCCCGCGCCAGCCCGGCGCGCTTGCGCATCCCGCCCGAAAGCTCTGACGGAAACTTGTCGATCGCATCTTCCGGCAGGCCCGACAGCATGACCTTGTAACGGGCGATTTCCTTGAGCAGCCCGGCATCGATCTCCGGGTAGAACTGCTTGAGCGGAACCTCGACATTCTCGCCCACGGTGAGGGTGGAGAACAGCGCGCCGCCCTGAAACAGCACGCCCCAGCGGTTGCGCACGCCGAGGACTTCCTCCGGATCGCCGTCGGTCAGCGAGCGGCCGAACACCTCGATATGCCCTTCGTCCGGGATCTGGAGCCCGATGATCGAGCGCATGAGGACGGACTTGCCGGTGCCCGATCCGCCGACCACGCCGATGATCTCGCCCCGCCGCACCTTGAGGTCGAGCCCCTCGTGCACGGCGAAATCGCCGAACTTGTTGACCAGCCCCTGGACGACAATCGGGTACTCGCCGCGATAGCGGGCGTGGCGTTCGAGCCGGGCAGCGGCGGCCTGTTCGCTCATCCCCAGCCCAGCTCGGTAAAGAACACCGCGAAGAACGCATCGAGCACGATCACCGCGAAGATGGCGGAAACCACCGCCAGCGTGGTGCGGCGGCCCACTTCTTCCGAGTTCCCCTTGACCTGCATCCCGTTGTAGCACCCCGCCAGCGCCACGATCAGGCCGAATACCGGCGCCTTGATCAGGCCGACCCACAGGTCATGCGTCGGCACGACTTCCTTGATCCGCTCAAGGAAGGTCAGGAACGGGATGCCCAGCATCACGTCGCCCACCACGGCCCCGCCGATGATGGCCACCACCGAGGCATAGAAGCCGAGCAGGATCATCATGAAGGTCGCGGCCAGAATGCGCGGGATCACCAGCGCCTCGATCGGCGAGATGCCGATGGTCCGCATGGCGTCGATTTCCTCGGTCAGCTTCATCGTGCCGAGCTGCGCGGCAAAGGCCGAGCCGGACCGGCCGGCGACCATGATCGCGGTCATCAGCACGCCCAGCTCGCGCAAGGTAATCCGCCCGACCAGGTTGACCGTGAGTGATTCGGCCCCGAACTGCTGCAACTGCACCGCGCCCTGCTGGGCGATCACGATCCCGATCAGGAAGCTCATCAGGCCGATGATCGGCAGGGAATCGACCCCGACCAGTTCAAGCTGGTGGACCAGCGCCTTGCCCCGGAAGCGCGAGGGATGCCGGATCAGCGATCCCCCCGCCACGATCACCTGACCGAGGAATCCGACCACGCCGCGCACACCCGTGCCGAATTCGGTGATCGACTTGCCGATCCGGGCCGGGGTGCCTTCGATCAGCGAAGGGTGCAGCTGCACCTCGCTGTCCGGCTGCCCCAGCTTTTCCAGCGCGGCGATCAGCCGCATGGCCCGCTCGCTCCCGCCGGTCACCTCAGCGCCATGGTCGCTCGCCAGCGCCGAGATGACATAGGCGCCGACCGTGTCGATCTCGCTCACCTCGGCAAGATCGATGACCGGCACCGGATCGAGCGCGCGCAGATCATCGACCACGGCAGCAATTGTGGAAACCATGTAGGGGCCCGCGAGCACCAGCACCGAACCGGTGCCGCCGCGCTCCTCCAGCCGGTATGACGCGCCGTCGCTCATTGCCCGCACCTATGCGGACAAAAGGCAGATGGCACAAGCCGGTGTTCCACCCACGATTCCCCCATGTTGCGCCGCAGCGCGCGCGCTGGCATGGGCGCGTACTACGTTATTCAACGCGGTGCCGGCCGGCACCCGACGTGAGCATCAGCGAACAAACATCATGACCACAACGCTCGACAAGACATTCGATCCCGCGGCCATTGAGGCAAAATGGTATGCCCACTGGGAAACGCACGGCCTGTTCCGGCCCGATCGGCCCGATGCCGAGCCCTTCACCATCGTCTTGCCGCCGCCCAATGTGACGGGAAGCCTGCACATCGGCCACGCGCTCGACCACACCTTGATGGACGTGGTGATTCGGTATGAACGGCTGCGCGGCAAGGATGCCCTGTTCCTGCCTGGCATGGATCACGCCGGCATAGCCACCCAGATGGTGGTCGAACGCCAGATGGAGGCGCGCGGCGACAAGCGCACCAACTACACGCGCGAGGAATTCATCGCCAAGGTCTGGGAATGGAAGGCCGAATCCGGCGGCATGATCCTCGACCAGATGCGCCGGCTGGGCGAATCCGTGGCGTGGGATCTGGAAGCCTTCACCATGGACCCGCACTTCACCCGGGCGGTGACGAAAACCTTCGTCGATCTCCACGGCCGGGGGCTGATCTACCGCGACAAGCGGCTGGTCAACTGGGACGTCAAGCTCAAGACCGCGATCAGCGACCTCGAAGTGGAGACGCGCGAGGTCAAGGGCGGGTTCTGGCACTTCCGCTATCCGCTGGCTGACGGCGTCACCACCAGCGAGGGCAAGGACTATCTCGTCGTCGCCACCACCCGGCCCGAGACGATGCTGGCCGACATGGCAGTGGCGGTGAACCCGGCCGACGAACGGTATGCGAGCGTGGTCGGCAAGCATGTGATCCTGCCGCTGACCGGCCGGCGCATTCCGGTGGTGGCCGACGAGCACGCCGATCCGGAGCTCGGCTCCGGCTGCGTCAAGATCACCCCGGGGCACGATTTCAACGACTTCGAGGTGGGCAAGCGCGCCGGGTTTGCGCCAGCCGCCATGCTCAACATGCTCGATGCCGATGGCAACGTCTGCCAGACCGCTGACGGCCTGGTGCCGGAAGAGTTCCTCGGCCTGCACCGCTTCCGGCGCGATGGTGTGGACGGCGCGCGCGAGCGGGTGGTCATGCGGATGAAGGAACACGGCTGCCTCATCCCCCACGTCGACAAGGACGGCGAAGAACACGACGCCGAGCCGCGCACGATCCAGACCCCGTTCGGGGACCGCGGCGGTGTGGTGATCGAACCCTGGCTGACCGACCAGTGGTATGTCGACGCGGAAAAGCTGGCGGTGAAGCCGATCGAGGCGGTCCGCAGCGGCGCGATCGAGATCGTGCCCAAGACCTGGGAAAAGACCTTCTTCAACTGGATGGACAACATCCAGCCGTGGTGCGTTTCCCGGCAATTGTGGTGGGGCCACCGGATTCCGGCGTGGTACGGCGACGATGGCAAGTGCTACGTCGCTGAAACTGCGGAAGCCGCACAAGCTCTGGCAGGCGCGGCGGTCACGCTGTCGCAGGACGAGGACGTGCTCGACACCTGGTTTTCCAGTGCCCTGTGGCCCTTCGCCACGCTGGGCTGGCCGGACAGCGATGCCCCGCTGCTGAACAAACACTTCCCCAACAGCCTGCTCATCTCCGGCTTTGACATCCTGTTCTTCTGGGATGCGCGGATGATGATGATGGGCCAGGCGATGACCGGGCAGAACCCGTGGCCGCGGCTCTACCTGCACGGGCTGGTGCGCGCGCCGGACGGGCAGAAGATGTCCAAGTCCAAGGGCAATGTGATCGATCCGCTCGGCCTGATCGACCAGTATGGCGCGGACGCCTTGCGGTTCTTTATGGCGGCGATGGAAAGCCAGGGCCGCGACATCAAGATGGATGAGAAGCGGGTCGAAGGTTACCGCAACTTTGCCACCAAGCTGTGGAACGCGGCCAGGTTCTGCCAGTCGAACGGCATCGGCGCGTCGGACACGATCAAGGCCCCGCCCGCGCGCCTCGCCGCCAACCAGTGGATCATCGGCGAGGTCGCTGCCTGCGTCACCGAGATCGAGCGCGCCATGGCCGACCTGCGCTTCGACGCGGCGGCCAACGCGATCTACCAGTTCACGTGGAGCAAGTTCTGCGACTGGTATCTGGAGCTGATCAAGCCGGTCTTCGCCGGCGACGCCGACAGCCCGCCTGCCGTGGAAACCCGCGCCGTGGCCGGATGGGCGCTCGACCAGATTCTCGTCATGCTCCACCCCTTCATGCCCTTCATCACCGAAGAGTTGTGGCACAAGCTGGGGACGCGTCCCTACGAGCTGATCCTTGCCCAATGGCCCGCACCGGAAGCCGAAATCAGCAAGGAAGCAACCGACGCGATTGACTGGGTGATCGACCTCACCACCAACACCCGCAGCGCCAAGAACGAACTCGGCATTCCCCCGGGGGCCAAGCTGGCGGCCTATCTGGCCGCGCCATCTGATGTGGCGACGCGCACCATCGAGCGCTCGATCGCCGCGATTGAACGCCTCGCGCGCCTGACTCCGGTGACCATCGGTGAAGCCCCCGCCGGCCCCGCCATGCAGGTGACTGCGGGTGAGGACGTGTTCGTCATCCCGCTCGAAGGGATCGTCGACATCGCGGCCGAAAAGTCGCGGCTCGAAAAGGCGCTGGCGGCATCCGAGAAGGAAGCCAAGTCGCTAGGCGGCCGCCTCTCCAACCCCGCCTTCGCCGAGAAGGCCAAGCCCGAAGCCGTCGAAAAAGCCCGCGCCGATTTCGCCCACCACACGGGCGAGGTCGAGCGGCTGACGGCAGCACTGGCGCGGCTGGGGTAGGCTAGACCGTCCTCGCCGCCGTTTGCACAGCGTGCGCAAATGTCCGCTTTCGGGTGCCGGCGGGCTGCGCGCAAATGGCTGCAAGTGGGTGGGGAGCTGCCTGACCGCTTTCGGGTGACAGAACGCGAAAGCTGCCGCTGATCGTAGCCGAGTAAGGCGTCGCCAAACGACCCAGATTTAGTCATTCCCGACCATCAATTGCGACGTCTGCTTCCGCCGAATGCTGCCATACGGCTGTCGGGGTCGCGCATTGGTGCCGCTCATGGCCGGAGGTGGATAGGTAGGCAAATGGCGGCTTTCCAAACTTAGTTGCGAGCCGCATTGGCTGGCTTGCCCCCTCTCGATCTGCAACCTCTCGCCGTGCCGCTCACGCTCGGCAAAGCCGCAATATGACCGTGAGA
>NCJP01000256.1 GCA_002278985.1 Erythrobacter sp. 34-65-8 | reverse complement strand
GGATCGAGATCGACGACCGTACCCGCGCCATCCAGCACGAGGAAATCGAGCGGCTGCGCAAGGATGCGGCTGACGAACGTGCGATTCTCAACCGGGCGACCTACAACCGTCTGCGCGACATGCTGCTGGGCCAGATCGCCTCGGCCGTGCCGAAGGGCGTGAAGAAGGGCGTCGAGATCACCGAAGAGGTGCTCGAGAGCGTGGACCGGTTCGAATGGTTCAAGTTCGCGGTAGCCGAAGACGGGCGCCAGGCGCAGATCGAAGCGGTGAAGTCGCAGTACGACGAAGCCGTCAAGGTGATCGACGAGCGGTTCGAGGACCGCAAGGAGAAGCTCGAACGCGGTGACGAACTCGCCCCGGGCGTGCTCAAGATGGTCAAGGTTTTCGTGGCCATCAAGCGCAAGCTGCAGACCGGCGACAAGATGGCCGGCCGCCACGGCAACAAGGGCATCATCAGCCGCGTGCTGCCGATCGAGGACATGCCCTTCATGGAGGACGGTACGCCGGTCGACATGGTGCTAAACCCGCTCGGCGTGCCGAGCCGGATGAACGTGGGCCAGATCTTCGAAACCCACCTCGGCATGGCGGCCCGCAGCCTGGGCCACCAGGTTGCAGCCGCGCTCGACGAATGGCGGATCGCCAACCCCGATGCGACGGCCGCCCGGCCGCCCGAGGCGGTTCGCGAGAAGCTGGTCGATGTCTATGGCGAGGACTATGCCGACGAAGTGAACGGCCGCAGCGATGACGAAATCATCGAGCTGGCCGGCAACCTCGTCACCGGGGTGCCGATGGGTACGCCGGTATTCGATGGTGCCCGCGAAGCGGATATCTCGGCCATGCTGCAGAAGGCCAACCTGCCCACCTCGGGCCAGGTCACGCTCTATGATGGCCGCACCGGCGATGCCTTCGACCGCAAGGTGACCGTGGGCTGCATGTACATGCTCAAGCTCCACCACCTGGTCGATGACAAGATCCACGCCCGTTCGATCGGCCCCTACAGCCTCGTCACCCAGCAGCCGCTGGGCGGCAAGGCCCAGTTCGGTGGCCAGCGTTTCGGGGAAATGGAGGTCTGGGCCCTGCAGGCCTACGGCGCCGCCTACACGTTGCAGGAAATCCTGACCGTGAAGTCGGATGACGTGGTCGGCCGGACCAAGGTCTACGAAGCGATCGTCAAGGGTGACGACACCTTCGAGGCCGGCATTCCGGAAAGCTTCAACGTGCTCGTCAAGGAAATGCGCAGCCTTGGCCTCAATGTCGAACTGAAGTCGCTGAGCGACGAAAGCGACAACGACGCCTGGCCGCAGGCGGCAGAGTAGGGGCTCCGGCCCCGCTCACCCCTCCTTACGCTAGCCAATCACCCGCCAGGGAAAGACAGTCATGAACCAGCTGACCAAATTCACCAACCAGCTCGCGAAGCCCGAAACTTTCGACGAGATCCAGATCGGCATTGCCTCGCCGGAGCGGATCCGTTCGTGGTCGTTCGGCGAAATCAAGAAGCCGGAAACGATCAACTACCGCACCTTCAAGCCGGAACGTGACGGCCTGTTCTGTGCCCGCATCTTCGGCCCCGTGAAGGACTACGAGTGCCTGTGCGGCAAGTACAAGCGGATGAAGTACAAGGGCGTCGTCTGCGAAAAGTGCGGCGTCGAAGTGACCGTGACCAAGGTCCGCCGCGAGCGGATGGGCCACATCGAGCTGGCCGCCCCGGTGGCGCACATCTGGTTCCTCAAGAGCCTGCCCAGCCGCATCGGTCTGCTGCTCGACATGCAGCTCAAGCAGCTCGAGCGGGTGCTCTATTTCGAGAACTACATCGTCACCGAGCCGGGCCTGACCCCGCTGGAGAAGTTCCAGCTGCTCTCGGAAGATGAGCTCTACGAATACCAGGACGAATACGGCGAAGATGCCTTCACCGCCGGGATCGGCGCCGAAGCGGTCAAGCTGATGCTGATGGAACTGGATCTTGAGCAGGAACGCGAGGACCTGATCGAGGAACTGGCGACCACCAAGTCCAAGCTGAAGCCGGCCAAGATCATCAAGCGCCTGAAGATCGTCGAATCGTTCATCGAATCGGGCAACAAGCCCGAATGGATGATCCTCGACGTGATCCCGGTCATCCCGCCCGAACTGCGCCCGCTGGTGCCGCTCGATGGTGGCCGGTTCGCGACCTCGGATCTCAACGATCTCTACCGCCGCGTGATCAACCGCAACAACCGCCTGAAGCGCCTGATCGAGCTGCGCGCGCCGGACATCATCGTCCGCAACGAAAAGCGCATGCTGCAGGAAGCCGTTGACGCCCTGTTCGACAACGGCCGCCGCGGCCGCGTCAT
>NCJP01000002.1 GCA_002278985.1 Erythrobacter sp. 34-65-8 | reverse complement strand
ATCTACCGCGAGCTGTTCCCCTCGGGCCTGACCTTGCTGGACAAGGGGCACCTGGGCGAGCTGGGCACCAGCCACCTGGTCGCGCGGCAGGAACTGCGCGGTCTGGTCCAGGGGCTTAACCTGCCCGCCGGGGCGAAGCGCACGTTGGAACTGGAACCCGCCTGATGCGCTTGTTCATCCTGTTGGCACTGGCGTCGCTCGCCTGCCGCTGGATGCTCGGAAAGTGGCCGTGGGAATATCTCAAGGGCACTTCCACCCGCCAGCAGGCCGTGACCCGGGCACGCACTCTGCTGGGTGTCCCGCCCAGTGCTAACCGGAGTGAAATAATCGCCGCGCATAGGCGGCTGGTCGCCATGGTCCACCCGGACCGGGGCGGCACTGCAGAGCAGGTGCACGAGGCGAATGCCGCGCGCGATCTGCTGCTGGCCGCCTTGCCCGACGAAAGCTGAAAGACCTGCCATGAATCATACTTTCCACCCTTCCGTCCTGCGGGAATACGATATTCGCGGCATTATCGGCGAAACCCTGGGGGCCGACGACGCCCGTGCCATCGGGCGCAGCTTCGCCACCCTGCTGCGCCGTGCCGGCGGCAGCCGCGTGGCGGTGGCCTATGACGGGCGGGTCAGCTCGCCGATGCTCGAGCACGCCCTTGTCGAAGGGCTGAACGCCAGCGGGTGCGACGTCGTCCGGATCGGGATGGGCGCCACCCCGATGCTCTATTATGCCGAAGCGTCAGCCGAAGATGTGCATGGCGGCATTCAGATAACCGGCAGCCATAACCCCGCCAATTACAACGGCTTCAAGATGGTATTCCAGGGGCGCCCGTTCTTTGGGGAGGATATCCAGACCCTCGGCCGGATGGCGGCTGCCGGAGACTGGGACAGCGGTACGGGTGCGGTCGAGGATCGCGCTCTGCTGGAAGCCTATGTCGAGCGGATGCTCGAGCCGCTCACCGGGCTGGACCCCGCCAGGCTCGCGGGCCTGCGGATCGGCTGGGACGCAGGCAATGGTGCCGCCGGCCCCGCGCTCGAACTGCTCGCCGCCCGCCTGCCGGGGGAGCATCACCTGCTTTATACCGAAGTCGACGGCCATTTTCCCAATCATCATCCCGATCCCACGGTCGAAGCCAATCTGGCGGACCTGCGTGCGCTGGTCGCGGACAAGAACCTCGACTTCGGCGTGGCTTTCGATGGCGATGGTGACCGGATCGGGGCGATCGACGGGGAAGGCCGGGTAATCTGGGGTGACCAGCTGCTGATGATCTACGCCGAGGACCTGCTCGCCCGGATGCCCGGCGCGACGGTGATTGCCGACGTCAAGGCCAGCCGCGCGCTGTTTGACCACGTCACCGCGCATGGCGGCAAGCCGGTCATGTGGAAGACCGGCCATTCGCTGATTAAGTCCAAAATGAAGGAAACTGGCGCGCCGCTGGCAGGCGAAATGAGCGGCCACGTATTCTTTGCTGACAGCTATTACGGGTATGACGACGCGCTCTACGCCGGGGTCCGGCTGATTGCGGCGGCAGCGCGCCTGGGCCGCTCGGTTACCCAGTTGCGCTCGGCCATGCCGGCCATGCTCAACACGCCCGAACTGCGCTTCCAGGTCGATGAGACCCGCAAGTTTGCCGCGATCGACGAGGTCAGGGCACGGCTGGCTGCCTCGCCCGCCGAGGTCAACGATACCGATGGTGTGCGGGTAACCACCGCCGATGGCTGGTGGTTGCTGCGTGCCTCCAACACGCAGGACGTGCTGGTCGCGCGGGCGGAAAGCGACAGCGAAGCGGGGCTGGCGCGCCTGCTTGAACAGATAGATGAACAGCTTGCCGCAAGCGGCCTCGAACGGGGTCCTCAGGCAGGGCATTGAGAGGGACGGAATGAAAAAGGGGGTCGCACTTCTGGTCGGCGCGATGGCGCTGGCGATCGCACAACCGGCAGCCGCACAGGACCCGGCACCGGATTTCTCCGCGCTCAGGTCCGCAATGGGCGAGATGTTCACGGCCGAGCCACTTACCGCAGAGCAGCAGGCCCGCGTGCCCCAGGCCGAACAGGTCGTCGCGCAGCTGTTTCCCGCCGGTACCTATCGCAAGATGATGGACCAGATGATGGGGCCGATGATGGACGGGATCATGGGTTCCATCCAGAACGTCCCGCTGGCCGACCTCGCCCGTCTCGGCGGAGTGGACGAAAGTGCACTGAGCGCGATGGGCGATGCCCGGCTGGGCGAGCTTTCCGCCATTCTCGATCCCGCTTACGAAGAACGCAACCGCATCATGGGGCAGGTCTCGGTCGATATGGTCACCCGCCTGATGGACCGGATCGAGCCGGGTTACCGCGCAGGGCTCGCGCGGGCATTCGCGACCCGCTTTACCGCAGCGGAGCTGGGCGAACTGCATGGCTTCTTCGGCACGCCGGTCGGCGCGCGTTATGCCGGGGAATCGATGCTGATCTATGCCGATCCCCAGGTCATGTCGGCGATGAATGAAATGATGCCCGCCATGCTCGACATGATGCCGGCAATGATCGAGGAAATGCAGGCCAAGACCGCACATCTGCCTCCGGCCCGCACGGCTGCCGAGCTTGGTGACAGCGAACTGACCCGGCTTGCGGAGTTGCTCGGGGTGCCGGCCGACGATCTGAAGGCGCAGGCCCTCAACTCGTCTGAAGAGCCCGCCAACGCGGCGTGGTAGCGCGGTCCAAACCGCTGGAAAGAGCGGTTTGCGCTGCTAAGAGGCGGAAGCACAGAGCAGGGGTCTTAGCCAGAACATGCTGATCGGGATCGATCTCGGCACCACCAACAGCGCGGTCGCCGTGTGGCGAGACGAGCGGTCGCAGCTCGTGCCCAACGCGCTGGGCGAGCTGCTGACCCCATCGGCGGTGTCGATTGACCGAACCGGCCAGGTCTGGACGGGGGCTGCGGCGCTCGACCGGATGGCCACCCACCCCGAGGAAACCGTCACCAGTTTCAAGCGGATGATGGGCACCGAAGCGACCGTGAAGCTGGGCAAGCGCAGTTTCACCGCCGAGGAGCTTTCGGCGGTGGTGCTGACGTCGCTGGTCGAGGACGTGGAGCAGGCGTTCGGTGAACGCCCGACCGAGGCGGTGATCACTGTCCCCGCCTATTTCAACGAGAAGCAACGCCGCGCCACCCGCCGCGCCGGCGAGATTGCCGGGCTCGAGGTGCGCCGCCTGATCAACGAGCCGACCGCTGCCGCGCTCGCCTATGGCTTGCAGGATCGCGGTGACCGCGAGCCATTCCTGGTGTTCGATCTTGGCGGGGGAACGTTCGATGTCTCGATCGTCGAGATGTTCGACGGGATCGTCGAAGTGCGGGCCTCGGCAGGTGACAACCGGCTCGGCGGGGACGACTTCAACCAGATCATGATCCAGTTGATGGAGCCCTGGCTGGGCGAGGGCGCTGCTGCCGCGCTGGCTCGTCTCTCTCCCGAACGGCGCAAGGCGTTGCTCAATCTGGCGGCGGAGAAGGCCCGCCGTGCGCTGTCGGACCAGGCGGAAGCCGATTTTGCCGTCACCGTCGGCGATGACCGGTTCGCTGCAACGGCAGGCGGCGAAGCATTCGAGGAGGCAGCCCAGGGCCTGATCAAGCGGCTGCGTGACCCGGTCATCCGCAGCTTGCGCGATTCCGGCATCGACCTGAAGAGCCTGTCGGAAATCGTGCTGGTTGGCGGGGCAACGCGGATGCCGGTGGTGCGCAAGGCCCTGACCCGGATGTTCGGCCGGTTCCCCAACCATTCTGTCCATCCTGACCATGCGGTGGCCCTGGGGGCAGCGGTGCAGGCGGGCCTGCTGGCGAAGGACGGCGGGCTCGATGAAATCCGCATCACCGATGTCGCGCCGTTCACACTGGGCGTCGACACTTCCACCCATGACCGCTTCGGCAATCTGCAGACCGGGATCTTCGCCCCGATCATCGAGCGCAACACGCCGGTGCCGGTCAGCCGGATGGAATGGTTCTCGACCATTCGTGACAACCAGCGCGAGGTCGAATTCAACGTCTATCAGGGCGAGGCGCGTGACGTTGCCCAGAACGTCAGGCTTGGCACCACCCGGATTACCGTGCCGGCCAAGCCCGCCGGACAGGTGGGGATCGAAGTGCGCTTCACCTACGATACCAGCGGGCTGCTGGAAGTCGACGTGACGGTGCCGGAAAGCGGGCTGCACAAGAACCTGGTGATCGTGGACGAGGAGGACGGGCGTACTTCGAAGGACCTCGACGCGAGCCGGAAGGCCTTGCAGGCGCTCAAGGTCCACCCGCGCGACGAGGCCGAGAACGTCGCTGCCATGGCCCGCGCGGGGCGCTGCTACGAGAGCTTTACCGGGCATGTGCGCCAGACCATCGGTGACTGGATCACCGATTTCCAGGGCGTGATCGACAAGCAGGACAAGCGGTTGATTGCCGAGGCGCGCGAGCAGTTGCTGGCCGCGCTCGACCGGCTCGAGGAAAACCCGCCGCTGTGACCGCGTTCAGGGCAGGCTGAGCATGGCGCGCAGGCACTGGCCATGGGACGTGCTCGGCATTGACCCGACCGCGGACAAGGCCGCTATCCGCAGCGCCTATGCGGTGCGGCTGAAGGCAATGGATGTCGACCTCGACATCAGGGGCTTTGCCGACTTGCGCTCGGCCCGCGATGCGGCACTGCGGGAGGCTGCTTATGTCGGGCAGGAAGACCGGGTTGACGATCTCCTGTTCGATGCCGGGCCGGACCTGCCGGAAGACCCCGGCCCTTCCGGCAAGGACAGGGCAACCGACAAGCCGGTCGTCTCCTTCGCTCCGGCTGGCTGGGAAAACACGTTTACTGCCGAAAGCGATGAGGAACTCAGCTGGGACAACGAATTCGGCTATGGCACCGGCGCTTTTGCCAACCCCCACAGCCGGATCGATGCAGGCGACGACCAGGCGTGGGGCAATGGGGGCGATGCAGCGGACGTGCAGCTCGCCCGCCTGCTCTATCCGGGCGGTGCCCACTCGGAGGAAGCCTTCAGCGAGGAAGAATGCACGCAAGCAGAGACCTGTCTCGATACCCTGATCGCTGACGCCCGGGGCGGCGATCTGGGGCGTGAGCAGGCGATCGATGGCTGGCTCGCCGAGCTGCTGGCGGAAAGCTGGCCGCGCTCCGCTCCGCTGCTCGAGCAGGCAGCCGAGGCCTTCGACTGGCTGGCCCAGTCAGGCGAGATCGGTGAACGTCCGGCGCTGCAGTTCCTCAACCCACGCCTGCGGGGCATGCGCTTCGTGGCCAAGGTCGGGCAGTCGGGCCATCCCTTGCACAAGGCCTGGACCGAATTGATGCGGCCCGGCAAGCGCAGCTTCTTCGACCGTTTCCGGATCAAGCGCGACGAGGTGGAGACATTGCTCGGCGGGATCCGCACCCGCTACCCCGAGGTGGAAAGCCACCTCGATGCCGAGCGGGTCGCCTCATGGGAAAAGCCTGCCCCCAGCTGGATCGTCTGGGTGATCCAGCGGGTCTTCATTTTCATCGTGGTGATCCAGGCGCTGGCCCTGTGCGGGCGGGCGCTGGACGACAACGACCTTCCGCCAGAGGATGTGGACCGGATCGTGGCCGAAGCGTTTGGCCCCGGGCGGACGATGGCTGAGCTTCAGGCTGCCGACCCCAAGCTGGCCGATATCGTCTATGCGACGATTGAAGCGGCGGACGACCCCGAGGAACCCGTCGATGGTGCCGGCCAGCGGGTCGCGGCGCGGCTGCGCGGGCTTGCAGGTATCGCGATGCAGGACGCGCCGAGGCATGACGTGCTCGCCATCCTTGCCGTGCGGCGGGACCTGTTCGAGGCGACGGGCGGGGCCGGAACGGAGGCCTGTTCGGAACTGCTCAAGCTCGGCCGGCTCCCTTCGGGCGTCACCTTGACCGAGGAGGTGCGCGCGGGGGAGCGGGCGCTGGCCTGGCGACTGGCCCAAGCCGGGCTGCTCAGTGGCAAATGGGAAGCCAGCGAGACCCGCACCATGCCCCTGCCCCCATGGGTCGGGCCGGGCGTTGCCGAGCGGACCGGTCTGTCCGCCGAGCGGATCAACGCGGTGCTGCGCGGGGAAAAGACCGCTGACCTGTGCGCGGTGCGGATTGCGCTGATCGATACCCTGCTGTCCCGCCCGGACGATGCGCCGATAGAGCTCTTGCGGTTCATGTAGCTTGCGGGTGGGGGCCGCGCAGCCCATGTCCCGCAGGATGACCCCAACCGCCATCCCCCCTGAGCTGGGAGCCTGGTTCGCAGGGCGCGGCTGGCGCGTGCGGCGGCACCAGGCGGAGATGCTCGGCGCGAGTGATGCGGGTCAGCACGCCCTGCTGGTGGCGGACACCGGGGCGGGCAAGACGCTGGCCGGGTTCCTGCCGACCCTGGCGGCGTTCTGTCCTTCGCGGTCGGGAGATGACCCTCCGCCCGAAGGGCTGCACACGCTCTATGTCTCGCCCCTGAAAGCACTGGCGCATGACGTGCAGCGCAACCTGCTGACTCCGGTGAGCGAGCTGGGGTTGCCGGTGCGGATCGAGACCCGCAGCGGCGATACCCCGTCTGATCGCAAGAAGCGCCAGCGGGTCAAACCGCCCCACGTTCTGCTGACCACGCCCGAATCGCTCTCGCTCCTGCTGAGCTATCCTGAGAGTGCCGACCTGTTCGCCGGGCTGAAGCGGGTGGTGATCGACGAGGTCCATGCCTTCGCCACCGGCAAGCGCGGTGATCTCCTCGCGCTGTGCCTCGCCCGGTTGCAGGCCCTTGCGCCGCAGCTCCAGCGCGCGGCTCTGTCGGCTACTCTGGCGGATCCGGAGAGCTACCGCGCCTGGCTGGCACCGTGGGGCGAGGTGGATACGGTCACGCTGGTCGAGGGTGAGCCCGGCGCGCCGCCGGTGGTCGAGATCCTGCTGCCTGAGGAAGAGCGGGTGCCGTGGGGCGGCCATGCGGGGCGATGGGCGATCCCGCAGCTCTACGAGGAGATCCGCCGTAACCGGACCACTTTGGTGTTCACCAACACCCGCTTCCTGGCGGAATTCGTGTTCCAGCTGCTGTGGGAGGCGAACGAGGACACCCTGCCGATCGGCATCCACCACGGCTCACTGAGCACCGAGGCGCGGCGCAAGGTCGAAGGGGCCATGGCGCGCGGCGAACTGCGCGCGCTGGTCGCCACCGCCAGCCTCGACCTCGGGGTCGACTGGGGCGATATCGACTGCGTGGTGCAGATGGGCGCGCCCAAGGGTTCCAGCCGCCTGCTCCAGCGGATCGGGCGGGCCAACCACCGGCTCGACAGCCCCAGCCGCGCGATCCTGGTGCCCGGCAACCGGTTCGAATTCCTCGAGGCGATGGCGGCGCGTGATGCGGTGGACGAGGGACAGCGCGATGGCGATCCCTTCCGCCCCGGCGGGCTCGATGTGCTGGCGCAGCACGTGATGGCCTGCGCCTGTGCCGGGCCATTCCAGGAGGCGGCACTGCTGGCCGAGGTCCGCTCCAGCCTCGCCTATGCCTGGCTGGACGAGACGGCGTGGGGCCGCATCCTCGGCTTCGTGGCCAATGGTGGCTATGCTTTGCGCGCCTATGACCGCTTCAGGCGGATCGTGCGCGACAAGACGGGCGTCTGGCGCCTGACCCATCCCGAACACGCTGCCCGCCACCGGCTGAATGCCGGGATCATCGTCGATTCGGAGATGCTCACCGTCCGCTTTCGGAACGGCCGGCAACTGGGCAAGGTGGAGGAGCGCTTCGCTGCCTCGCTCTCGCCGGGGGATACCTTCTTTTTCGCCGGGATGAGCCTGGAGGTCGAGCTGGTGCGCGACATGGAGGTGATCGTGCGGGCGGCGAAGAAATCGGCTACGATCCCGTCCTATGGCGGACAGCGGCTGGCGCTGTCGACGCATCTGGCCGGGCGGGTGCAGGAAATGCTGGCGGACCGTGCGGGGTGGGGCCGCTTCCCTGACGACGTGCGCGAATGGCTGGAAGTGCAAGACTGGCGCAGCCGCCTGCCAGCCCCGGGCGAACTTCTGGTCGAGAGCTTCCCCCATCACGGCAAGCACTACAGCGTCTATTATACCTTCGAAGGCTGGAATGCGAACCAGAGCCTGGGGATGCTGATCACCCGCCGGATGGAGGAGCAGGGCCTGCTGCCGGGCGGGTTCGTGGCCAATGACTATTCGCTGGCGGTCTGGTCGCTCAAGCCGGTCTCCGACCCGGTGCCGCTGCTGTCACCGGACATTCTTGCCCACGAATTTGTCGAGTGGGTGACGGAATCGCATCTTCTGCGCCGGGCATTCCGGGAGGTCGCGGTGATTTCCGGCCTGGTTGAGCGGCAGCATCCGGGCAAGCGCAAGTCAGGCAAGCAGGTCACCTTCTCGACCGATCTGATCTACGATGTGCTGCGCAAGTACGAACCGGACCATCTCCTCCTCGAGGCAGCCTGGGCCGACGCGCGTGAGCGGCTGACGGATGTCGGGCGGCTCGCCGATCTGCTCGAACGGGCGGCGGGGCAACTGGTCCATGTCACGCTGGACCGGGTCAGCCCCCTGGCGGTGCCGGTGATGACGATGATCGGGCGCGAAGCCGTGCCGCAGGGTGCGGTGGACGAGGAGCTGCTGCTTGAGGCGGAAACGCTGGGAGCAGAGGCGATGCGGGTCGGACCCGGGGGAGGCGGTCAGCGTGCGGGGAAGTGGCGATAGGACTCACTTTCCATTGCGCCGCACCGGATGGCGCTACTCCGCTGATCGCCGGGGGCACAAAAAAGGGGGCGGATTTCTCCGCCCCCTCTTTGATTGGTGTCGGCTACTTGCCTGAAGGCCGTGCGCCTATTCCTTGCTGAAGGAACGGTACTGTTCGTTGCCGACGAACCCGAACTTGGTCACGCCGGAGACCTTGATGATGTTCAGCACGCGGGCCGACAGATCGTAGCTGGCCTGGGCTTCGGGCTCGAACTGAAGTTCGGGCTCCGGGTTGATGCCCTTGGTCGCGTTGAGGTTGCGGACCAGTTCGCCCGAATCGATCGCCGCGCCGTTCCACAGGATCTGGTTATCCGGCGTCAGGACGATCTTGTTCTTGATCGGGTCGATCATGTCCTCCGGCAGAGGGTTGGGGTTCGGCACGGGCAGGTCGATATCGACCGAGTGGGTCGCGACCGGGATGGTGATGATGAACATGATGAGGAGGACGAGCATGACGTCGATCAACGGCGTCGTGTTCATCTCCATCATCGGCGATCCATCATCCTTGCCGCCTGACATTGCCATGGTGTGTTACTCCTGAAGTTCTTCGGACCGGTTGATCAGTTCGGATCGACCGGGGTCGAGATGAACCCGACGGTGGGATAACCCGCTGCCTGGACGTTGTAGATCGTCCCGGCCACGCAGCGCCACGGGGCATTGACGTCGCCGCGGATGTGGACCTGCGGGATCAGGGCCGGATCGGCCATGAGCGCCTCGGGGCCACCGGCGCGCTGGACAATGCTGTCAAGCCGCTGGAAGGCCTGGTCGTAAAGCTCTTCCGAAGATACCAGCGTGGTGTTGTTGATGTAGACCCGGCATGCCCCTTCCCGCGTGGCGCCGCCAAAGCCCGTCTTCTGGACGGACGCTGTGCGGCCTTCGGCATCGGTGGTGGTGACCGTGATCAGCAGGTTTTCGACCTTGTTCTCCGATTCCGTCGACACCATGACCGGGACCCGAAGGTTCTCGATCTGCTGGATGGCGACCGGAATGGCGATCAGGAAGATGATCAGGAGCACCAGCATCACGTCGACCAGCGGCGTGGTGTTGATGTCCGACATCGGCGTCTCAGCGCCGCCGCCTCCCATCGAAATGGCCATGACTTATCCTATCCTAAGACGTCTGTTCGTATGGTGCGGGCCGGAGCGAGGTGCGTCCGGCCCGCATTTGCTTGGTCAATCAGGCCTTCGGCGCGGTCGAAACGCCGCCGGTGGTGGTTGCCGGCTTGGCAGCAGCAGGCTTCGCAGCCGCGGCAGCCATGGCAGGCTTGACCGAACCCTTGGAGTTGATGTTGGCAAGAATGTCGGTCGAGAAGCCGTTGAGCAGCTCGCCGATACGCTTGTTGCGCGACTGCAGCCAGTTGTAGGCAAGCACGGCCGGCACGGCGACGAGCAGACCGATCGCGGTCATGATCAGCGCTTCACCAACGGGGCCGGCGACCTTGTCGATCGAGGCCGAACCTTCGATGCCGATGTTGATCAGCGCGCGGTAGATCCCGATAACGGTACCGAGCAGGCCGATGAACGGTGCGGTCGCACCAACCGAAGCGAGGAACGGCAGGCCGCCGGCGAGCTTCGCGTTGATCGAGTCCTGCGAACGCTGGAGCGAGCCGACCATCCAGTCGTGCGCTTCCAGGCTGTCAGTCATCTTGCTGTGCGATTCCTCGGCAGCCAGGCCATCGTCGACCAGCTGGCGCCATGCGCTGTTCTTTTCCAGCTTGTTGCGGCCGTCAGCCAGCGAAGGCGCGCGCCAGAAGTTGGTGCGGACTTCGTTGTACTGCTTGAAGATCTTCTGCTGCTCGAGCAGCTTGGTGATCAGGATGTAGAACGATCCGACCGACATGATAACCAGAACGCCGAAGATCGACCATGCGATCACGCCGCCCTGGTTCATGGCTTCCATGAAGCCGAACGAGTTCTTGGGGGCTTCGCCTGCCGCCGCGGTAAGAATTTCAGTAATCATTGCGAAAGTCCTCTCAAATGAGTCTGGTGTCGAAGAACCCCGCCCGCAGGCGGGATGGAAAGGTTATTGCGGAATCTCCCAGCGGACCGCGCTGGCCCAGCTGCCCGACGTCGGATCACCGTTGCCATCCGTTGCCGGCCGGAAACGGGCGCGGCGCTGGATGAGGCTGCAGGTGGTCGAGTCAAGATCGCTGTGGCCGCTGGAACCGGTGACCTGGCAGCTCGTGACACGGCCGTCCGGGCCGATCTGGACGCTGAACCGGGTCACGCCTTCACGCTCTTCCCGCAGGGCGCGGGAAGGATAGTCATTGGCGTTGGCCCAGCTGCCGGGATTGCCCCGGGGCTCAGCGGCCTTGGGTTGCACGCGCGGCGGCGGCGGAGCTGGCGGCGGCCCGGGAGGGGCCGGCGGCGGTACGCGCAGCGCGGGCGGAGCCGGCGGCGGAATGGTCGGCTGCGTCTGGATCGTGGGCGGCGCCGGCGAAATGTTGATCGGCGGCGGCGGAGCCACGATGGGCGGCGGTGCCGTGTTTTCCTGCGGCGGGGGAGGGGGAACCTCCTCCTCGGGCGGCGGTGGTTCTTCGATGTCCACGGTGGTCACCCGCTCGACCACCTTCTGGACTGCGTCATACGCAAGCCCGGTGATCAATGCGTAGCCGAGTGCCACATGGATCAGCGCCACAATGATGATTGCAACAACCTTGTTGCCGCTCATCTGCTGGTCAGCGTAAGCCATTCAGTTGCATCACTCCATCATCAGGTGCCGGAAACCCTTCCGGCGAAACTTTCTTGCCGGCACGGTGTTCCAACCTGCCAAAAAGAAACGTCAGCTGTCCACCCTGTAGTGTCTTCACACCCTGGGACCCGAAGCCGGGCAGGGCTTGCCTGCCCCATCCCAGCCAGCCTGGAAAGTTAATTTTGTGCTGTCCCCAAGCTTGGGCTCGCTTTAGCTTCGATGCCCGAGGGGCGCAAACGCTTTGTCGGTTCAGTACCAATTCACGCCACGGGCGCGATCAGGCACGCCAATCGAAGCCGGTCGCAGATTATCGCAACACATCGTCAGGTCAGAGAAAAACAGTATGAAATCAGGTGTCAAACACGCAGTCGGGGCTCTGCTTGCCGGCGCCGCGCTGGCCTCTGCCCCCCTTGCCCTGGCTCAGGATGGGGCAGGCACCGCACCACCAACCTACGCCGACCTGGCTGACCTGGCCGATCCTGCCGACGCGGTCATCCGCGTGCAGATTCGCAAGCAGGCCGAGGTCGAGCCGGAGCGTTCGCCCGGTTTGCGGGAAGGCCATGTCCGGCTTTACATCGAAGCGCGCACGGTTGCCCTGCTCAAGGGTTCGCGCGCGGTCGGCGAATCGCTGCGCTATCTGGTTGACGTGCCGCGCGATGCGAACGGCAAGGCGCCGCGCCTGAAAAAGCGCGAGGTGATCCTGTTCACCCGGCCCAGCAGCGGCCGCGCAGGCGAGATTGCCCTGACCGGCCCCAATGCCCAGATTGACTGGACCCCGGACGTCGAGCAGCGCCTTCGCCCGATCCTGACGAGCCTCTCCGCGCCCGACGCACCGCCCGCCATCGTCACCGTGCGCGAGGCGCTCTCGGTGTCAGGAAACCTGGTGGGCGAATCGGAGACGCAGTTCTTTCTCTCCACCACCTCGCGCGAACCGGTCTCGATCAGTGTGGTCCGCCGGCCCGGCATGGCGCCCAGCTGGGGCGTGGCATGGGACGAGATCGTGGACCAGGCGGCCAGCCCGCCGCAGCCCGAGACACTCGAATGGTACAGGCTTGCCTGCTTCCTGCCCGACGCCCTGCCGCGCGCGGCCAATATCTCGGCTGACGCGAGCGGGCGCAGCCGTGCCGAGACGGATTACCGTTTCATCCGCGCTGAACTGGGGGACTGCCCGCGCAATCGCAACTAGCGCGCGGGCAAGACAAACTGGTTCCCAAGCGGTGCCTGGCCAGTCTAGGGCGAGGCGATGAAACGCTCTTTCCTGACGATGGCTGGCCATGGCTGAGCCACTGCGTATTGCCCTGGCCGGGCTCGGCACTGTCGGTGCCGGAGTCATCCGCCTGCTCGACACCAACGCCGCCCTGATTTCGGCCCGGGCTGGCCGACCGCTGCAGGTGGTTGCCGTCAGTGCACGCAGCCGGGGCCGCCAGCGGGGCGTGGACCTCTCCCCGTTCGCCTGGGTTGATGACATGGCAGAGCTGGCCCGGCGCGACGATGTGGATGTGGTGGTGGAACTCGTCGGCGGGGAAGATGGTCCTGCGCTGGCGCTTGCCCGGGCCGCGATCGGAGCGGGCAAAGGGGTGGTCACGGCCAACAAGGCGATGATCGCGCATCACGGGCTGGAGCTGGCCGAAGCCGCCGAGGCTGCAGGCGTCCCGCTCAAGTTCGAGGCGGCGGTGGCGGGCGGCATTCCGGTGGTCAAGGGCCTGCGTGAAGGGACTGCGGCCAACGCGATCGAGCGGATCTACGGCATTCTCAACGGCACTTCCAATTACATCCTGTCGACCATGGAGGCGACCGGGGCCGACTTCGGCGATACCCTGGCCGAGGCCCAGCGTCTTGGCTATGCGGAGGCTGATCCCACGTTTGACATCGAAGGCACCGATGCCGCCCACAAGCTGGCGATCCTGGCCTCGATCGCGTTCGGCTCGCGGCTCGATTTTGCCGGGGTCGAGTGCGAGGGGATTGCCCGGGTGCGGGCGGCCGACATCGCCCAGGCGGAGCGGCTCGGCTACGTCATCCGGCTGGTCGGGATGGCCGATTGCGAACACGACGAGGCCGATGTGCTGAAGCTGCTGCAACGGGTCAGGCCCTGCCTCGTGCCCAAGGGCCACCCCCTGGCGCATGTCACCGGGGCGACCAATGCCGTGGTCGCGGAAGGCAATTTTTCCGGGCGCCTGCTGTTCCAGGGCGCCGGGGCCGGCGGCGGCCCGACCGCCAGTGCCGTGGTGGCTGACCTGATCGACATCGCCCGGGGCGAAGCCGGTCCGCCGTTCTCGGTCCCCGTGGCCGATCTCGTGCCGATGGAGCCGGCCCAAAGCGGTGGCCGGACAGGCCGGACCTACCTGCGCTTCACCGTGGCGGACCGCCCCGGCGTGCTGGCTGAAATGACCGCCGCGATGCGTGATGCGGGGGTCTCGATCGAAAGCCTGATCCAGGACGGCAGGCCCGAAGAAGGCGGCGAGGTGCTGGTCGCCATGGTCGCCCACGAAGGGCCGGAGCGCAGCATTGCCCATGCGCTGGACCTGCTGGCCGGATCGGACAGCCTGACTGCGCCTCCGCTGGCGATGCAGATCATCGTCTAGTCAGGCTCCGGTTGGGCAGGTTCTGTTAGCGCAGGCTCAGCCAGGGCAGGCTCAGCTAGGGCAGTTTCGGGTTGGGCCGGTGCGCCGGTCTCGTTGCCGACCGGCGGCAAGCCGCGGGCAATCCGGTCCGCATCGCTGCCGGGCGGGGCTTGCGGCAATTCCGCAAAATCGACCGAAATGGCCGGCGGGCGCGGGCATTTCTGCAAACCGGGAATGCACATGCCGCCAACAGTGGCCGGACCACGAAAGATGCCCGGGCCCGCCACGTCGGGCGCTTGCGGATCGCCCTGGAACATCGTTTCGCGGGCGTAATCGTCTTCGGCCTGCTTGTCGGACCGGATGCGGAATTGCGACTGCTCCTGCTCGCGCGCGCAGACCACGATTTCCCCTTCTCCGCCGTCGCCGCAGGCGGGCTCGGGCGCGGCCGGACCGTAGGTGCTGCTGGCCGCAGACAGCGCTTCCTCGGCACTGCCGGGCTGCTGCGCAGCCGCGATTGCGGGAACCAGCACTGCAAGTGGCACGGCTCGGCGCAGATACCACAGGACATTTCTCGACAAGCGCGCACTCCCCGTCTAACCGCGCCTCAAGCAGGCTAAGAGGGCTGAATTCGACATGAACAAACCGACCCGATCATCCGTTCTGGAGCGCGTCCTGGTGCTCGAAATGGTCCGTGTCACCGAGGCAGCTGCCATTGCCGCCTCCAAACTGATCGGGCGCGGGGACGAAAAGGCAGCCGATGCCGCAGCGGTGGAGGCGATGCGCAAGGCCTTCGACGATCTCTATATGGACGGTACCGTGGTGATCGGCGAAGGCGAGCGGGACGAGGCCCCGATGCTGTTCATCGGCGAGAAGGTCGGCGGCGCGCCCGGCAAGGGGCCCAAGATCGACATCGCGCTCGATCCGCTCGAAGGCACCACCATCACCGCCAAAGCCGGGCCGAACGCCATGGCCGTGCTCGCCGCTGCCGAAGAAGGCTGCCTGCTGAACGCGCCTGACACCTATATGGACAAGCTGGCGATCGGCCCGGGCTATCCCGAAGGCATCATCAGCCTCGACAAGAGCGTGACCGAAAACGTCACGGCTGTGGCCGAGGCCAAGGGCGTTGCTCCGTCCGACATTATCGTCTGCGTGCTCGACCGGCCGCGCCATGCCCAGATCATTGCCGAACTGCGCGGCTTGGGCTGCGGCGTGGTGCTGATCGGCGACGGCGACGTGGCCGGGGTGATCGCCACCACCGATCCTGACACCACGATCGACATGTACATGGGCCAGGGGGGCGCGCCGGAAGGCGTGCTGGCCGCCGCGGCGCTGCGCTGCGTCGGCGGGCAGTTCAACGGCCGGCTGGTGTTCCGCAACGAGGACGAAAAGGCGCGCGCGCGCCGCCTGGGCATCACCGACTTCGACCGGATCTACAAGCTGGAAGACCTGGCCCGGGGCGACTGCATCTTCGCCGCCACCGGGGTGACCGCGGGCTCCCTGCTCGACGGGGTCAAGCACCTGCGCGGCGGCAAGATGACCACCGAAAGCGTGGTCATGCGCGCCAGCAGCGGCACCGTGCGCTGGATCAGGGGCGAGCACCGGATCGACTAAAGTCCGGGCCTCGCGCCTGACACCCGCTTGACGAAATTGACACCCTGTCAAGCGGGGTTTCCTGCGTTTTTCCTTTGCATTTGCAATGGCTTGATGCGATTGGTCCACACTTGACACAGTGTGCCTCCGGGGGGCGGGGGGTAGGCGGTCATCGGCATCGATAAGGCCACGCTGCCACACCGCGCCGATGTAGGAAAGCGTTTCAGCCACCGGGAAGACTGGCCGCGATTTTCCCGGTCGCTCATGGACGAGGTGGGCGCGCTGGCTTGGTCGGCATGCTGATCCACCCACCTTTCCGCAGTTCTGCCCGGCCGTGGCGTGGATGCGACTGCTCGACACGCCACGGGTCACGACTGGAGACGCGGTTTGCGGATGCCCCTTGAGAGGGCCCGGCGCAGAAGCTAGGCGGATGGCAGGGAACAGGGGAAAGCTATGAAAGCGGGAATTCTTGCGGCTGCAGTTGGCGTGTCTGTCATTACGCCGCCGAACGTATTGGCGCAGACAACCGTTATTCACGCAGGTCGCCTGATCGACGTGCCCGGCGAAGCGCCGCGCGGCCCATCGACGATTATCGTAGAAGATGGCCGGATCGTATCGGTGGTTGATGGGCATGCCCAAGTTCCCGACGGCGCCGCGCTCATCGATCTGAGCGATCATACCGTGCTCCCCGGACTGATCGACAGCCATGTGCATCTGACCAGCGATGCCGGTGGGCTGGCGGGGCAGCTGGAGATCGTCACCTTGTCTCCCGCCACGCAGGCCTTCAATGCCCAGGCCAACGGGATGAAGACATTGCGTGCGGGCTTCACCACGGTGCGCAACCTGGGCGACGGCGACGGCGCGGTGTTCGCGCTGCGTGACGCGGTCAATGCCGGCAAGGCGACGGGACCACGGATCATCGATGCAGGCAGCAGCCTGTCGGGCACATCAGGCCACTCCGACGACGCGCTCGGCTATCGTGACGAACTGCGCCCCTTCTTTGCGGGTGCGGGCAATACCTGTGACGGGGCAGAAGACTGTCGCCGCGCTACCCGGCAACAGATCGGGCGTGGCGCCAATGTCATCAAGATGACGATCACCGGCGGGGTCAACAGCCGCATCGGTGCGGGTCTGGGCAGCCAGATGTTCGATGATGAGGCGGCGGCCGTTGTTGCCACCGCGCGGATGTTCGGGCGCAAGGTGGCGGTCCATTCGCACGGTGCCGACGGCACGCTCCAGGCGCTCAAACTCGGAGTCGATTCGATCGAACATGGCACCATGCTGACCGAGGAAGTCATCGCGCTGTGGGCGAAGAGCAAAACCTACTATGTCCCGACCTTGTCGACGGTCAACGGGTACAAGGAAAGGCTGGCGGCCAACGCCGATGCCTACGAGCCTGACGTCCTCGCCAAGATCAGATGGCGGATCGACATCACCGGAAAGACGCTTCAGACGCTCGTTCCGCGCGGCGTCCGTATTGCTTTCGGCACTGACGCGGGAGTGTCGAAGCACGGCCGCAATGGCGACGAATTCGAACTCATGGTCGCACATGGGATGACGCCCGAAAGTGCGTTGATCGCAGCCACGATCAACGCTGCTGACCTGCTTGGCCTGTCTGAAGAGATCGGCACGATCGCGCCCGGCAAAAGCGCCGATATCGTAGCAGTCGCGGGCGATCCTTTGACGGATGTGTCCGTCTACAAGGATGTTCGGTTCGTGATGGCGCGTGGCGAAGTCATCGATCTGGATTAACCGGGCGGTCGGCATCCTGCCGGCGCTGCCGGGTATGGAATTGCCAGCCTCGCTTTCGCGCAACCGAGCAATCCCCACCCTCCACCACCGCCCGTTCTCGCCCCAACCCGTCGACAACCGCCCCTCGCGCGTTGCAATTCCATGACGCCGCGCTAGGCGGGGCGCATCACCAGCGTTCGGGGATTCGCGCACCATGAAGATCATGTCCGGCAATTCGAACCTGCCGCTCGCGCGGGCAGTGGCCGCCTATCTCGAACTGCCGCTGACCGATGTCAGCGTGCGCCGGTTCGCCGACGAGGAAGTATTCGTGGAAATCCACGAGAACGTGCGCGGCGAGGACGTGTTCGTGATCCAGCCGACCAGCTTTCCCGCCAACGACAACCTGATGGAGCTGCTGATTTGCGTCGATGCGCTGCGGCGCGCCTCGGCCAAGCGGATCACTGCGGTGGTGCCCTACTTCGGCTATGCCCGGCAGGACCGCAAGCCCGGCCCGCGCACGCCGATTTCGGCCAAGCTGGTCGCCAACCTGATCACCGAAGCCGGGGCTGACCGGGTGCTGGCGGTGGACCTGCACGCCGGGCAGATCCAGGGCTTCTTCGATATCCCGACCGACAACCTCTATGCCGCGCCCGTCATGGCGGCGGATATCCAGGCGCGGTATGGCGAGCGAGACCTGATGGTCGTCAGCCCGGACGTCGGCGGCGTGGTCCGCGCCCGGGCGCTGGCCAAGCGGCTCGACAATGCCCCGCTCGCGATCGTCGACAAGCGGCGTGACCGGCCGGGCGAATCGGAAGTGATGAACATCATCGGCGAGGTGCAGGGGCGCCACTGCATCCTGATCGACGATATCGTCGATTCCGGCGGCACCCTGTGCAATGCGGCCGAGGCGTTGCTTGACCAGGGCGCGGCCTCGGTCGCTGCCTATATCACCCACGGCGTGCTGTCGGGCGGGGCGGTGGCGCGGGTCAACGGCTCCAAGCTGACCGAACTGGTCATCACCGACACCATCCGGCCGACCGACGCCGCGCAGGACAGCAGCAAGATCCGCATCCTGACCGTGGCCCCGCTGATCGGCGAGGCGATCCGCCGGATTGCCGACGAAAGCAGCGTCAGCTCGCTGTTCGACTGATTGGTTTCGGTCGTGCGTGGCACGACGCAGACCACCTACTCCGCCTCCCCACCCGGCCACCAACGATACCATCAGGCTATGGTGGCCGGGTGGGGAGGCGGGGCGGGTGGTCTGACAACGCGCGTCAGCGAACCGAAACGTCACTGCCAGGGCCGGCGCGCACCTTCCTCGATCCGTTCGAGCGCTTCCAGCCGCCGGGCCTGCCGCGCTTCCAGCGTCACTCTCATCAGCGGTTGCGGCGTGCGGACGAACTGGACCGGAGTCATCCCGAACATCTCGGTGAAGTCCCGGTTGAGGTGGGATTGGTCGAAATAGCGCAGCGCCAGGTCTTCGGCTTCCGATTGGTCAGCCACCCCGAGCATATTCGCCGCCATGTCCAGCGCCCGGGCGCGGCGCAGCACCTTCTTCGGCGACAGACCGAAATCGCGCTTCACCACCCGCTCAAGCTTGCGCAGGTCGACCCGCAGCTGCTCGGCGCAGGTCCCCACGGCGATGTTCGGGTTTTCAAAGGCGATCCGGTTGAAGTTCGCGCTGATCGGATCGGGGTGGCGGCCACCGGCCCGGTCAATCAGGCGCTCCATGCAATCCTCAAGGACGTCCATCCAGCTATCGACCGAGGCATCGTCGCCGAACCGCGCCATCAGCGCCGGTTCATCCCAGCCGAGGCTGCCGTAGGACAGGACCCTGTCGCAGGTCCCGGCTATGGATGGGGCGCGCAAGGCATGGGCGGCACCGGGCTGCAGTGCCAGACCAACCGTTGCAAAGCTGCCCTTGACGCTGACCGGTCTGCGCCGGGTATGGGGAGTGAAATAGAGGGCCTGCCGGCCGAAGAACTGCGGGCCGTCCTGCGTCTCCGCGTGCCAGTCACCATCGAGCAAGATCCGCAGAACCGGCCCGTCGGCAAATATGCCGCAGGCGATCAGCTGATCGGGCGGAGCAGTGACCCGCATGCCATAGACGTGGGCTACCCACGGGCGCAGGCTTTCACGCGGCTGGCGGTTTATCGAAAGTAGCTGCCCGTCCCGCGTCCGGTCGAATTGGGAGCGGGGAAGGCTCCAGCCTTTTGGAGACTGTTCGATATTCATCGGCTGCTCCTGTTCCGAAGCGCTGTCTATCAGGCACTTGGCCCGGTGCAAGCGCTTGACCGGGGCGGGGCTGCGATGCAGGGCGATGTGATGCCCAGCAGCAACGATATCGCTCTCGCCAACCGTCTCGCCGAAGCCGCCGGGGCGGCCATCCGCCCCCTGTTTCGCGGAGAATGGAGCGAGGAGCAGAAGGCTGACCGTTCGTTCGTGACCGAGGCGGACCGGGCGGCTGAAGCAGCCATGCGCGCCATCCTCGAAGCGGAATGCCCGGGCGACGGCATCCAGGGGGAGGAATACGGCCTGCGCAACGAAAGCGCGGCGCGCCGCTGGGTGCTCGATCCGATTGACGGCACCACCAGCTTCATCGCGGGGCGGCCGATCTTCGGCACGCTGATTGCCCTGATCGAGGACGGCTGGCCGGTGATCGGGGTGATCGACCAGCCGATCCTGGGGGAACGATGGGTCGGCATGGTCGGTCAGGGCACCACTCTCAACGGCAAGCCTGCGCGCACCGCGCCCCGGCGCGAACTGGGCGATGCGGTGCTGGCGACGACTTCGCCGCACCTCTTCACCGGGCCCGAAGTGGACCACTTCATGGCGCTGGCCAAGGCCGTGGCCGAGCGCAAGATCATCTGGGGCGGCGATTGCTACAACTACGGCCTGCTCGCATCGGGCCATGTCGATCTGGTGTGCGAGGCGGGCCTGAAGCTGCATGACTTCGCCGCGCTGGTGCCGGTGGTGGAGGGCGCGGGCGGCACCATGTGTGACTGGAACGGCGAGCCGCTCCATGCCGCAAGCACCGGCGAAGTGCTGGCCATCGGCGATCCGGCCCGGCTGGAGGATGTGCTCGAAGCCATGCACGGTTGACCATGGCGTGACTTCAGCGCGACACGGTTAACCAAATTCCAAGCCGCACGCGGTATTTCCTCCCGGTCGAACTTTGCCCGGGAGCAGCCATGGCGACCAGTGCGCCGATCCAGCCAGGACTTTCCACGCTGACGCCTTCCGGCGCAGGCTGGTCGCGCGTGTCTGCATGGCTGCCGCCATGGATCGTGCTGGCCGTCTCCGCAGTCGAACTGGCGCTGGCCAACCGCAAGTACGGCCTGTTCACCGGCGGTTTCGGCCAGTCGCGGGCGGTGGACAGTCTGCCCGAGCTGGCCCTGTTCCTGACCGGCTATGGGGCCGTGCAGGCCCTGCTGGCGATTGCCGGCTGGGCGCTGGCCTGCCGCCTGGCCCGCGGCAAGCCCGGCTGGGTGGCGGTGTACCTGTTCGCGCTCGTCAATGGCGCCCTGTTCTGCGGGCTGCTGGCGGCGCAATACCAGCTCCATTCCTATTTCAGTGACGCCGTCGGTTTCACCCTGATCAAGCAACTGGGCGGGGGCAGCCTCGTCGATGCGATCAAGTTCGGCCTGAGCGAGATCGGCGTGGCCTTGCTCGGCCTGGCGTTCGCGGCGCTGATGGCATGGGGGCTGTGGCGCATCCTCGGCCGTGTCCTGAGCGGCGCGACCCCGTCCGGCAGGCCGGCTCCGCGCAAGCTGGCATGGAGCGTCGCCGCACTGTTTCTGGTCGCTGCCTTCGCGATTCCCCGGACCGGCTCGGACGCCGCGTTCGGCCTTAACCGGACGCTGGGCTGGCAGGGCGCAACCGGCCTGCTGAACCTCGTCAGCGATGTCGACCGCGACGGTTATGGCCTGTTTGCGATCCAGTATGATCCGGCGCCGTTCGATTCGACCCGCCACCCGCTCGCGCTCGACATTCCCGGCAACGGGATTGACGAGGACGGCTATGGCGGCGACCTGGAACTTGTGCCCCTGCCGGAACCGCTGCCGGCTCAGGTGCTTGCCGGGCGGCGGCCGCATGTCGTGGTCGTGGTGCTGGAATCGGTCCGGTATGACGTGCTGGGCAAGCGGATAAACGGCAAGGTCGTGGCCCCGAACCTTGAAGCCTTGGCGGCAGAAGGAAGCGCCGTCGTGCCCGCCTACAGCCATGTCGGCTTTACCACCGAATCGCTGAAATCGGTGTTCTCCGGCCAACTGGTGCCGCAGACCGGCGACCCGAGCCTGTTCACCGAGCTCAAGCAAAGCGGCTACCGGATCGGCGTCTATTCGGGCCAGCCGGAGGATTTCGGCGATATCTCCGCCACGGTTTCGATGCGCAAATCGGCTGACGTCCACATCGATGCCGAGACCCTGCGCGAGAAGCGCGCCTTCGAATTTGCCGCCAAGGGCTCGCTGCTGGTGGCCGAAGAGCACCTGATGGCGGCGTTCGACCGCACCCTGGGGGCGGGCACATGGGATGCGCCGCATTTCCTCTACTTCAATTTCCAGTCGGCCCATTTCCCCTACCATCACGACGGGGTGGAACTGAGGGTGGTGGAGCGGCCGGTCCGCCGCAACGAGATGAAGGCCGAAAACGCCGCGGCCGTGCAGGCGACATACTGGAACGCGGTAGCCCACGCCGACGCCTGGCTGGGCGAGGTCGTGGCCCGGCTCAAGGCGCGGGGCGTGTGGGACGACACCATCCTGATCGTAACTGGCGATCACGGCGAGGATCTGTTCGAGGATGGGTTCCTGGGGCACGGCCATGTGATCAACACCCGCCAGTATGGCACCATGCTGGTCAGCAACCGCCCGGGCATCCTGCCGGAGGGGCCGGTGTCGATGTCCGACTACCGCGCGATCCTGGTGGCGGCAATGCGCGGCAAGGCACCGCCCCGGCCGCTTGCCCCGTTCCTCTATATCGGCGTGCTTGATAAACCGACCGCAATCGGCCTGGCCGGGCCGGGCAAGGCGCTGACCAGCCTGCGGCTCGACACCGGCGAAGCCTGCTTCGTGGAGCAAGGGCGCTGCAGCCCCTATCAGGACACTGCGGGGCCCGACAGGGTGCGGGTCGAGCAGCTGATCGCCCGCTGGGGCAGTGAACGATGGCGCGAACGCCAGCGGCCCTGATGAAGCGCACGCTTGCATTTCGGGGCAAGTTCGCTAATGCGCCCCGCTTCACTGACACGTGATTCATGTGCCTGCCTGGCTGTAAGGGCTGCCAGGGCCGGTTCGAACGTGTCTCTGCCAGGAGATGAAAATGCCCAAGATGAAGACCAAGAGCGGCGTGAAGAAGCGCTTCAAGCTCACTGCCACGGGCAAGGTCAAGCATGGTGTCGCCGGCAAGCGCCACCGCCTGATCAGCCATAACGCGAAGTATATCCGCCAGAACCGCGGCACCTCTGTCCTTTCTGAGAACGATTGGAAAGCGGTGAAAAAGTGGGCCCCTTACGGGCTCGGCTGAACGCGCGAATTTAGGAGAAACGGACTATGCCTCGCATCAAACGCGGCGTCACCACGCGCCAGAAGCACAAGCGGCTGCTCGACCAGGCCAAGGGCTATCGCGGTCGCCGCAAGAACACCATCCGCATCGCCCGCCAGGCGGTCGAAAAGGCCGGGCAATATGCCTACCGCGACCGCAAGGTTAAGAAGCGCTCGTTCCGCGCCCTGTGGATCCAGCGGATCAACGCAGCGGTACGCGCCGAAGGGCTGACCTATTCGCAGTTCATGCACGGCACCAAGCTGGCCGGGATCGAGCTGGACCGCAAGGTCATGGCCGATCTGGCGATGAACGAAGGTTCGGCCTTCAAGGCGATCATCGCGCAGGCCAAGGCCGCGCTGCCCGCCTGAAGAAGACGCATCTGAAAAAGGTTAGGGCGGTTCCTTCGGAGCCGCCCTTTTCTTTTGCCCCGCGTCGGCTTAACCCTGCTGTCGGGTTGCACAAACACGACACGCCTGAGGAGGGCGGACATGGGGCGCTGGTGTGAGGTGAGGGTGCGGTTCCACGAACCGCCGGCCGATTTGCGGCGCTATTTTACCAGTTTCTACCGGGTCGAGTTCGACTGCCCCGACGGGCCGGTCGAAGATGCCCTGCAACCGGAATGGGCCGGCCTGCGGTTCTTTGATAACCCAGTGATCGTCAGCAGCATCGCCGGCGGAGATACGATTGCCGGGACGGATTTCACCGCCATGGGGCCGACCAGCCTGCCGGTCCGCTTCCAGCTTGCGACCTCGCGCATGTGGGGCATCGGGTTGCAGCCGTTGGGCTGGGCGACCTTCATGGATATGCCTGCGCACGAGATGGCCAACCGCGTATGCGACGGTCGGCGCGAGTCCGCGTTTGCCCGGTTTCGCCCGCTCGCCGACCAGCTGACAGCCGATCCGGCCCGCGAAGCCGAAGAGCTGGGCATCATGGCCCGCTTCTTCGCCCAGGAGGCACCTCGCGCAGATGCCGAGGATGAGCGGATCCTGCTGGTGCACCAGCTTCTGATGGATCCCGAGTTGCCCGATGTTGCGGGGCTGGCCGAACGGGCCGGCCTCCATCCGCGCACGCTGGAGCGGTTGTGCCGCAGGGCATTCGGCTTTGCGCCGAAGAAGCTGCTGCGGCGGCAACGCTTCATGCGCAGCCTCGCGCAGTTCATGCTGGACCCCTCGATGAAGTGGATCGGGGCGATCGATGCGCTCTATTTCGACCAGAGCCACTTCGTGCGCGACTGCCGGGAATTCCTCGGTATGTCGCCGAGCGAGTATGCTGCGCTGGACCATCCGATCCTGACCTCGGTCATGCGGGAGCGGATGCGGGTGCGCGGTGCGGCGGTCCAGACGCTGGAAATGCCGCGCTGACCTGCGCGGAGGCTTTGCCTTGGGCGGCGATTGGCGCTAGCGGCCCTCGGCATGCAGGAACTCGAATCCCGGAATGAAGCGGCGCTGGCGGCCATCGCTGCCGCGCAGACGCCTGACGAGCTGGAAGCCATGCGCGTGGAAGCGCTGGGCAAGCAGGGCTGGATCACGCTCGCACTGAAGACCTTGGGCGGGATGTCGCCGGACGAGCGGCAGGTTGCCGGGCCGCGCATCCAGGGCATTCGCGCTGCGGTGTCCGATGCCCTGGCGGCGCGCAAGCAGGTGCTGGAGGACGCCCTGCTGGAACAGCGCCTGGCCAGCGAGACGCTGGACCTGACGCTGCCGGCCCCCGCTGCTCCCAGGGGGAGCGTCCACCCGGTCAGCCAGGTGATGGACGAACTGGCGGAGATTTTCGCCGACCTCGGCTTTTCCGTCGCCACCGGCCCGGAGATCGAGGACGACTGGCACAACTTCACCGCGCTCAACATGGCCGAAACGCACCCGGCGCGGGCGATGCATGACACGTTCTATTTTCCGGATGCGGACAGTGACGGACGCAAGATGCTGCTGCGCACGCATACCTCGCCGGTGCAGATCCGCAGCATGGTGGCGCAAGGCGCGCCGATCCGGATCATCGCGCCCGGCCGGGTCTACCGCTCTGACAGCGACGCGACCCACACCCCGATGTTCCATCAGGTCGAAGGGCTGGTGATCGACCGCGACATCCACCTCGGCCACCTCAAGTGGACGCTGGAAACCTTCCTCAAGGGATTCTTCGAGCGCGACGATATCGTGCTGCGCCTGCGGCCGAGCTACTTCCCCTTCACTGAGCCTTCGGTGGAGGTCGATGTCGGCTGGCAGGACGTCAAGGGGCGCCGGGTGCTGGGCGGCGATGGCGATGCGCCGGGGCACGGCTGGATGGAGCTGCTCGGCTCCGGCATGGTCAACCGCAAGGTAATCGAATTCGCCGGGCTCGACCCGGACGAATGGCAGGGTTTTGCCTTCGGCGTGGGCGTCGACCGGCTCGCCATGCTGAAATACGGGATGGACGACCTGCGCGCCTTCTTCGACGGCGATAACCGCTGGCTGGCGCATTACGGCTTCTCGGCGTTCGACCAGCCAACCCTTTCCGCTGGCGTGGGAGCGCGGGCATGAAGTTCTCGATCGAATGGCTGAAGGACTTCCTCGACACCGACGCTTCGGTGGCCGGGATCGCGGCCGCGCTCAACCGGATCGGGCATGAGGTCGAAGGGATCGAGGACCCGGCCGAGCGGCTGGTGCTGAGCTGGGACAGCTTCATGTCCTTTCCGGCCTGGGCGGTGCGTGGCGCCTTCTACGAGTTCGCCGGCGAGCGAATCCGGGCCTTCACCCAGGTTTTCCCGGACTTCGCGCCGGAATTTCACCTGTCGATCCGCAATCCGGCGACCTTCCTCCCCGCGCTCAAGGCCAGGGTGGCCGAGCGGGGACACGATCCGAATCTGGTCGACTGCGATCCGATGGCGCTGTGCTGGTCCGACGCAATCCGCCAGATCCTGCAGTTCAACCCCGGCGCGCAGATCACCGTCTGGTGCGACGAAGATACCCCGCTGATCTGGCCCGAAGTGCTGCAAGCCGTCTCGGGCCATGCGCCCGACTGCCAGCTGACCGATTGCGATGACATGCTGGCCCAGGTCCTGACCGAAAGCGGTCTTGCCCGGATGCGCGCCTATTGCGCCGAACATCCGCCGGCCTCGGTCGCGCATCGGCGGCGCGTCGCCACCGCCTTCATGGAAAAGTTCGCCCGCCCCGAGCAGATCGAGATCCCGGTCGAGATGCCAGGCTGGACCCAGGATTATGTCGACGACCTGACCGCCCGCTATCACCAGGATGTCGAGCGGATCCGCCGGATGCCCCGGGTCACTTTCCTGGACGCTTAGGCCATCCCCAGCGCGGCCTTGTAGATTTCCAGCACGGCCTCTTCTTCGGCGATCTCGTCCGGCTTGCGCTTGCGCAGCGCGATCACCTTGCGCATGACCTTGGTGTCATAGCCACGGCCCTTGGCCTCGGCCATCAGTTCTTTCTGCTGTTCGGTGACGTCCTTCTTCTCGGCCTCGAGCTGTTCGTAGCGTTCGATGAACTGGCGCAGCTCATCGGCGGTCACGGCATAGGGGTCGTTCGCATCGGCCATGGCGTCCTCCGGGGGAATGGGTTTGCGGCCTCCTACCCCGGCGCGGGGCCCGGGTTCAAGCGGGAAGCCCGCCCCTTGCGCGGTCGCCACCGACAGAGTAGCTGGACCGGGACCTTCAGGGGGACGGGCGAGATGCAGGCATTGATCTGGGGCGGCACGGCGCTCACGCTGGTTGGCATCGCGGGCCTGGGCTATTGCGTCCTGCGCACGCTGAAGGCGCGCAAGGCGGGGCTGCCCGACGCCGAACTGCGCGCAGAACTGCAGCGCGTGGTCACGCTGAACCTGGGCGCGCTGGCGGTCTCGGCGCTGGGGCTGATGCTGGTGGTGCTGGGGATCGTGCTGGGCTAGCGCCCCGTCAGACCGGCATGTTGTCGAACCCGGCCTCCACCTCGGCTTCCGAGGGCGGCTCGGTGGCCCTGGCCGCGCCCTCCATCACGCCTTTCAGCGCCTCCATCTCGGCGCGAAGCAGGTCCAGCCCCTGCTCTTGCAGCGCCACGGTAGCCGCAACCATCTCGGTCTCGGCCTCTGCCCGTTTGTCAGTCGGTTTGCGGCTCATTTCGCACAGCTCCTGCACAGGGGGGTCCAGGGGATCGCATCCAGCCGGGCCTCGGCGATATCGTCGCCGCAGCGCACGCAGATGCCGTAGCTGCCCTCCTCCATCCGCTTCAGCGCGTTGCGGATCTGGCGGATTTCGGCCAGCCCGGCCTCGCCGGTGGCTTCCAGAACCTCGTCGCCCTCGCGCTGAAC
>NCJP01000255.1 GCA_002278985.1 Erythrobacter sp. 34-65-8 | reverse complement strand
TCGGCGCGGCCTCCATCTTCACGAGGACCTGGGTGGGGCCGGGGGTGGGGACAGGCGCTTCGCCAACCTCGACCGTCAGGGTACCGCCCGCGTCGAGCGTGGTGATGATCTGCTTGCCGGCCTGCGTCATTGTCGTCTCCCTTGAATCGTCAGCGCATCGCTACGCTGGCAATGCCGGGTTGGCTAGGGTGACGTGGCGTCAGCTTCGTCCGGATAATCGGCCCTGACGAAGTACAGCCCTTGCGGCGGGGCGTTCAGGCCCAGCTGCTGCCGGTCACGTGCGGCGAGCGCTTTGGCCACCTGCTCCTCGCGCCAGCGGCCCATGCCGACGAGCGTGAGGCAACCGACCATGCTGCGCACCTGATGGTGGAGGAAGCTGCGGGCGGCAGTCTCGATGATGACATGGCAGCCCTCCCGCCGCACATCCAGCCGGTCGAGCGTCTTGAGCGCGCTGGCCGACTGGCAATGGACCGAGCGGAACGTGGTGAAGTCGTGCTGCCCGACAAGCGCCTGCGCCGCGCGGTGCATCGCGCCAGCGTCAAGCGGTTGCTGCACCTGCCAGGCGCGGTTCGCCTCCAGCGTCAGCGGCGCGCGGCGGTTGATGATGCGGTATTTGTAAGCGCGGCCGGTGCAGGAAAAACGGGCGTGCCAGTCATCGGGCTTCACCGCGCAGGCCAGCACTGCGATAGGGTTTGGACGCAGGTGGTAATTCAGCGCTTCCATCAGCCGGAATGGTTCGATTGGCCTGGCGATATCGACATGCGAAACCATGGCAAGCGCGTGGACCCCGGCGTCGGTGCGCCCGGCGGAATGGAGTGCCGCGGCTTCTCCCGTGACGGCATGCACCGCCTGCTCGACCGCCTGCTGCACGCTTGGACCGTGGGCCTGGCGCTGGAGGCCCATGAACGGCGTGCCGTCGAACTCGAGGGTGAGGGCAAAGCGGGTCAATCGACCACCGTTCCCGCCGCGACCGGCCAGCCGCGCAGCAATTCGTCAGCCTCCATCGCCGGTTTGCCGGCCCTCTGGAGCCTGAGCGGCCGGATCGCTCCGGTGCCGCAGGCGATGGTGAGCTTGCCGTCAATCACGGTGCCGGGCTTCTCGTTGCCCTGGGCAACTTCGGCCTTCAGCAGCTTCACCCGCTCGCCGCCGATTTCGCACCAGGCACCGGGAAAAGGGGCGAGACCGTGGATATGGCGAACCACGTCGGTGGCGGGGCGCTGCCAGTCGATCCGCGCCTCCGCCTTGTCGATCTTGGCCGCGTAGGTGACGCCCTCCTCAGGCTGGACCTGGGGCGCCAGCTGGTTGAGCCCGGCCAGTACTTCCACCATCAGGTGCGCACCCAGTTCGGCCAGTTCGGCGGTCAGTTCGCCGGTCGTCTTGTCCTCGATCGGGGTGGCGGCCCTGGCCAGCATCGGCCCGGTGTCGAGCCCCGCCTCCATTTGCATGATGGTGACGCCGGTTTGCTCATCGCCCGCCATCACCGCGCGGTGGATCGGGGCCGCCCCGCGCCAGCGCGGCAGGAGCGAGGCGTGGACGTTGAGGCAGCCATGCCGGGGCGCATCAAGCACCGCTTGCGGCAGGATCAGGCCGTAGGCAGCGACCACCGCCACGTCGGCACCAAGCGCAGCGAACTCGGCCTGCGGCTCGGGCTTGCGCAGCGATTTCGGCGTCAGCACCGGGATGCCGAGTTCCTCCGCCACCCGCTGCACCGGCGAGGGTTGCAGCTTCTTGCCGCGCCCGGCAGGCGCTGGCGGCTGGCTGTAGACTGCAACCAGTTCGTGCCCTGCTTCGTGCAGTGCCCGCAGCGTCGGCACCGCGAAGTCCGGCGTTCCCATGAAAATGATACGCATAAGGGGCGCGGCAGCCTTTCGTTCGGTAGTCGCTGCCCCTATCTGCCGCTTCATGGCATCGCAAGAGATCGAGCGGCTGGCTTCTGCACTGGCGCGGCTTCCCGGCCTTGGCCCGCGCAGTGCGCGGCGGGCGGTGCTGTGGCTGGTCAAGCACCGCGAACGGGCGCTGCCCGAACTGGTCGAGGCACTGGCCGGGGTGCGCGAGAACCTCTCCGAATGCCCGCAATGCGGCAATGTCGATACCCATAGCCCCTGCGGCATCTGTGCTGACCCGCGCCGCGATCCCCGCAGCCTGTGCGTGGTGGAGGAAGTCTCTGACCTGTGGGCGCTGGACCGGGCCCGGCTGTTCACCGGGCGCTACCACGTGCTGGGTGGGCGGCTCTCCGCGCTGGAGGGTGTCCGCCCGGAGGATCTCAACATCACCGGCCTGCTGGCGCGCGTGGAAGAAGGCGGCATCGACGAGGTCGTGCTGGCGATGAACGCCACGCTAG
>NCJP01000042.1 GCA_002278985.1 Erythrobacter sp. 34-65-8 | reverse complement strand
GCCTTCCTTCAGCTTGTCGACCGCATCATCAACCCCGCCGATGTCGCTCCAGCTCACGTTGGGCACCTGGACCATCACCTCGCGCATGGCGGAGGGCTGGATGCGTTTGAGCGCAGAGAGGAAATCCTCGCGCGTCACGCGCAGATCTTCCAGCACTTCTGGCGGGATGGTGCGGGCATCAAGATCGAGGCGTGGCATGATCCGGCGCACCGCATCGATGGCTGCTTCACGCGCCAGCGCGGCAATGTCCGCCCCGACGAAGCCATGGGTCACCCGGGCCAGCTCGTCGAGATCGACTTTCTCCCCCAGCGGCATCCCGCGGGTATGGATGGACAGGATTTCCCGCCGCTCGCGCTCATCCGGCACGCCGATCACGATTTCCCGGTCGAACCGGCCGGGGCGGCGCAGCGCCTCGTCGATCGCGTCAGGCCGGTTGGTGGCGGCGATCACCACGATGTTGGAGCGCGCCTCCAGCCCGTCCATCAGGGTGAGCATCTGGGCGACCAGCCGCTTTTCGGCTTCGCCCGAAACCTGGCTGCGCTTGGGCGCGATCGAATCGATCTCGTCGATGAAGATAATCGCCGGTGCCGCCTTGGCCGCAGCCTCGAACACCTCGCGCAGGCGCTTCTCGCTCTCGCCATAGCCCGAGCCCATGATTTCGGGCCCGTTGATGACGAAGAATTCGGCATCGCTTTCGTTGGCAACGGCCTGCGCCAGGCGGGTCTTGCCGGTGCCCGGCGGGCCATGCAGCAGCACACCGCGCGGCGGATCGACCCCCAGCCGGGTGAACAGTTCGGGATAGCGCAGCGGCAATTCGACCATTTCGCGCAGTTGCTGGATCGTTTCGCCCATCCCGCCGACATCGTCGTAATTGACCACTGCACGGCCATCGCGCGGTTCCTCGAACTCGGCGCGCAGCTCGACCTCGGTGTTCTCGTCGATGTGGACAATACCCTTGGGCACGGTCGCTACCACGGTCAGGCGGATCTGGGTCAGGGCATAGGCGGGTACGCTGAACATGCGCTGCACTTCGGGCGGCATGTTCTGGACCGGCTGCTGGCCGGTGGTCGCCACCAGGTCTCCTGCCACCAGCGGGCGGCGGAAGAAGTTGCGCTTCAAGGCCTGGCTCGGTCCCTGCAGCCGCATTTCGCGCTGGGCCGGGGCGAACACAACCCGGGTGGCGGGGCGCGATTCGGCCTTCGACAGGTGGACATGCTCGCCCGAGGCCGCTTCGGCATTGCCGCGCTGGAGGCCATCCAGCCGGACCAGTTCAAGGCCCTCGTCC
Source organism: Erythrobacter sp. 34-65-8 (assembly GCA_002278985.1). GTDB lineage: Bacteria > Pseudomonadota > Alphaproteobacteria > Sphingomonadales > Sphingomonadaceae > 34-65-8. Next base: position 11,477 of record NCJP01000042.1, on the reverse strand, counting down.
TCGTCATAGGAGGCCATGGCGATTGCCGCGGTGCTGCGCTTGCCGACGATCTCGACCACGTCGCCATCGGTTATGCCCAGCGCCTGGAAAGCCGTGCGGGGGATCCGGGCAACACCGCGCCCGCTTTCTTCCTGCCGGGCCGCAGCCACCTGGAGCCGCACCGTCTTGTCCTGCACTTTCACGTCAGCATCGGCCATGCGGCGCTCGCTCCCATCTCTTCGCTTGCCAGCCCAAGCTAGGTATTGGGCCTGCGGGATGCAAACGTAAGGAGCGCCCGGACGTGCCCGGCGAAGTGCCATAATGACCGACTGGGCCCTGCTATCAGGGCGTATGGCAGACACCCGGAGGGCAAGAAAAAAGCCCCGACCACTGGGGCCGGGGCTGGAAAGTCTTGGGAGAGGATGCCTAAAAGGCCTGCTTCATATGCCGGGGGCGCACATATTGTGCAAGTGCGAAATAAGCACGCTCAGTTGCAAGTCTTGCAACATAGTCGAGGCAAAACCCGGTCGGATTGGTGCAGGGGCCACAATTAGCGCCAAAATGGCTTCGCAAGTGCAGCATTTTTGTTACGCAAATGCAGCATGGTCAGACCCGCCCCCTTGCCCGCTTTTGCCTGGCGGCCTAACTGTTCGGCAAACGGAGACACCTGATGAACAAGCTCTATCCCGATGCCACCGCCGCACTCGACGGCGTGCTGCGCGATGGCATGCTGATCGCCGCCGGAGGCTTTGGCCTGTGCGGCATTCCGGAACGCCTGCTCGACGCGATCCGCGACTCGGGCGTCACCGGCCTGACTTTCGCCAGCAACAATGCCGGGATCGACAACGAAGGCATCGGCAAGCTGCTGCGCACCCGGCAGGTCCGGAAAATGATCTCCAGCTACGTGGGCGAGAACAAGGAATTCGAGCGGCAATACCTTTCCGGCGAGCTGGAGGTGGAGTTCTGCCCCCAGGGCACGCTGGCCGAACGGATGCGCGCAGGCGGGGCCGGCATTCCCGGCTTCTACACCCGGACCGGGGTCGGCACGCTGGTGGCCGAGGGCAAGGAAGTGAAGCAATTCGACGGGCAGGATTACATCCTGGAACGCGGCATCTTCGCCGATCTTGCCATCGTCAAGGCGTGGAAGGCTGACGAGACCGGCAATGTCGTTTTCCGCAAGACCGCGCGCAATTTCAACGTGCCGGCGGCAACCTGCGGCAAGGTCTGCGTGGTCGAGGTGGAGGAAATCGTGCCGGCCGGCAGCCTCGACCCTGACTGCATTCACCTGCCCGGCGTCTATGTCCAGCGGATGATCCTGGGCGCCCCTTACGACAAGAAGATCGAATTCCGCACCGTGCGCGAACCGGTGCCCGCGTGAACCCACGCGTGACCCTGCACCGGGCCACCCTTCTGGCCGCGCTGCTGGCCCTGCCGGGCGCGCTGGGCGGCTGCGTCGCGGCTGCAATTCCGGCCATCGCGGCCAGCGGCATCCTGGTGCGTGACAGGCAGGATACCGACCCGGCCAGCGCGAACGCGCAAGCGCCGGCCGATCCGGTGGTGGCCGTGATCGCAGGTGAACCCGCACCGACCGTGGTCACGATCCCGCCCCCGCCCGCTCCGCGTTCCACGGTCGCGGCCGCCCGGAGCGCACGCCCGGCGGCTGTGGCGGCAAACACTTCGGCCAGCGCAACGGGGTCGGTCTTTGCAGCCGAGCCGGTCAATCCCTATGCCGCCTTTTACCTCCATGCAGCCGAGCAGGCACGGCTCGATCCGGTCGATGCCCCGCGCCGGTCGGCGGTGCTGGCACGCCCGGGATCGCTGGAGCCGGTGATGAGCGAGTGCGCCATCCTGCCCCCGGCCGTGCTGGTCGATCTCGATCCGGCCGGCGGCAAGCTCGACACTGCCAGCGCCATCCCTGCCAACCCGAACCTGGCCGAAGTCCTGGCCGAACTGCGCCTGCAGGATGTGGCCGTCTTCTGGGCTTCCGAGGTGCCCGCAATCGAGGCTGGCCGGGTCCGCGAGCAGCTGCTCGCCAGCGGGCTCGACCCGTGGGGGCGCGACGGGCTGCTGCTGATGCGCCGCGCGGAGGACCGCAAGGATGCCCGCCGCCGCGAACTGGCCCAGACCCATTGCGTGGTCGCGATTGCCGGCGACAGCCGCGGCGATTTCGACGAACTGTTCGATTTCCTCCGCAACCCGGCCGCCGCCGCTCCGCTCGAGAGCCTGTTCGGCGAAGGCTGGTTCCTTACCCCCACCCTCGTTGCCGCACCGGATGCGGCCAAGGAAGACTGAACCCATGACCGATACGTCAGGCTGGACCCGCGACCAGATGGCCGCCCGCGCTGCACAGGAGCTGCAGGACGGATATTACGTCAACCTCGGCATCGGCATCCCGACGCTGGTGGCGAACCATATCCCGGACGGGATGGACGTGACCCTGCAGAGCGAGAACGGAATGCTCGGTATCGGGCCGTTCCCGCTCGACGATGAGGTCGACGCCGATCTGATCAACGCCGGCAAGCAGACCATCAGCGAACTGGCGCACAGCGCCTATTTCGACAGCGCGGCGAGCTTTGCCATGATCCGGGGCGGGCACATCGACCTGACCGTGCTCGGCGCGATGGAAGTGGCCGAGAACGGCGACATTGCCAACTGGATGGTACCCGGCAAGATGATCAAGGGCATGGGCGGGGCGATGGACCTCGTTGCCGGGGTCAAGAAGATCATCGTGGTGATGGAACACTGCGCCAAGGACGGCAGCTCCAAGTTCATACCCGCCTGCACCCTGCCGCTGACGGGCCGGGACGTGGTCGACATGGTGATCACCGACCTGGCGGTGTTCCAGCGCCCCGATCACGCCAGCCCGTTCCGCCTGATCGAACTGGCCCCGGGCGTAAGCGCCGAGGACGTGGCCGCCAAGACGACCGCGCATTATCTCACTTAACCGGGATCTTGCTTAGCCGGGCGTTTGATCAGCCCGCTGCGGCCCTGAGCCGGTCTACCAGATCGGTCCGTTCCCAGGGGAACAGGTCGCCCTCCGGCTTGCGGCCGAAGTGGCCATAGGCGGCGCTGGTGCGATAGATCGGCTTGTTCAGGCCGAGGTGGGTGCGGATGCCGCGCGGGGTCAGGCGGACGAGTCCGGGCAGGATCTGCTCCAGCTGGGCCTCGGTCACGCCCTTGCCGGTGCCGTGGAGGTCGACATAGAGCGACAGCGGCTCCGACACCCCGATGGCATAGGCGATCTGGATCGTGCAGCGCCGCGCCAGGCCGGCCGCGACCACGTTCTTGGCAAGGTAGCGGGTGATATAGGCGGCTGAGCGGTCCACCTTGGTGGGGTCCTTGCCGCTGAACGCGCCGCCGCCGTGCGGGGCCGCGCCGCCATAGGTATCGACGATGATCTTGCGCCCGGTCAGCCCGGCGTCGCCATCCGGCCCGCCGATCTCGAACCGGCCGGTAGGGTTGATGTGATAGACCGTGTTCGCAGTCAGCAGCCCGGCCGGGAGCACATCGGCGATCACGCCCTTCACGTAGGCTTCCAGCTGCGCATACTTCGCCGCGTCACCGCCGGATTTGTCGCCGTCGGTCCAGGGCATGCAGTAATCGACCGCGTGCTGGGTGGAGACCACGATCGCGGTCGCCTCGGCCGGCTTTTCGTTTTCGTAGCGCAGGGTAACCTGGCTCTTGGCGTCGGGCTCGAGGAACGGGGCCGCACCGCTCTTGCGGTCAGCCGCCATGCGTTCAAGTATCTTGTGGCTGTAGTCGAGCGTGGCCGGCATCAGGTCGGGCGTCTCGTCGCTGGCATAGCCGAACATGATCCCCTGATCGCCCGCGCCCTCATCCTTGTTGGAGCCTTCCCCGCCGGCGTCGACCCCTTGCGCGATATGCGCGCTCTGCCCGTGCAGGTGGTTCTCGAAGGTCAGCGTCTGCCAGTGGAACCCGTCCTGCTGGTAGCCGATTTCCCGCACGGTGTTGCGCACGGTCTGCTCGATCTCTTCCAGCGCGCCGGGAGCCCATGCACCGTTCTCGAACACGCCCTTGCAGCGGATTTCCCCGGCCAGCACCACGCGCTGGGTGGTGGTCAGCGTTTCGCACGCAACCCGCGCTTCGGCGTCCTTCGACAGGAACAGGTCGACAATCGAATCGGAAATCTGGTCCGAAACCTTGTCCGGGTGTCCTTCGGAAACGCTTTCCGACGTGAAGAGGAAGCTGCTGCGCATGGGGAGTCCCGATATAAAGGAAGCTTTATGTGTGCCCCGTTGTTAGCGAGAGCGCCGGCGCATGGCAACCGAGGATGCAAACACCGATGCAGCCAGCGCCAGAAAGGCCCAGGCCAGCGGCAAGGCGTTGCCAAGGCGGCTGAACAGCGTCGGCGCCGCGGCAGGCGGGATTACGCCCTCGATCTTCTCGGCCCGATGCATCGGGATATGCTGGCGCACCACGCCCTGTGCATCGATCACTGCGCTGATTCCGGTGGTGGTGGAGCGCAGGACCGGCAGCCCTTCCTCGATGGCCCGCATCCGCGCCTGGGCCAGATGCTGGGGCGGGCCCCAGCTGCCGAACCAGCCATCGTTGGACGGGTTGAACAGATAATCGGGCCGGTTGGCGCGATCAGCCACCTGGCCTGAAAACACGATCTCGTAGCAGATCTGGATCCCGGCCCGGCCATAGGCGCCGAGGTCGAGCGTGCGCGGGCCGGGCCCGGGCCAGAAGTCGATCGTCCCCGCCACCAGCCGGGTCGCGCCGAGCGGCTCGAGCAGCCAGCGCAGGGCGAGGTATTCGCCGTAGGGCACAAGGTGCGCCTTGTCATATCCGCCGACGATCCGCCCGCTGCTGTCGAGCGCGGTTACCGCATTGCGCGCTCCCGCTGCCCGGCCATCGCGGATCTCCAGGTCGACCGCGCCGGTGAGCAGCAGGCTGTTGGGGCCGATGGTGCGGCCGATGCGGAAGCGGGCGAACTTCGGGTCTCCCCCGGCGGTCATCCGGTCATAATAGCGCTGGGGATAGCCATCGCGCAGGTAGTCGGGCACGCCCGATTCGGGCCACAGCACCAGCCGCCGCTCGCGCGGATCGGCGCGCGCGGTGAGCCGCGCGATGCGCTGGAACTGCTCCTCGAACTTGGTCGGATCGTCGAGCTCTTCCTGCCGGATGTCAGGCTGGATCAGGGTATAGGCGAGCGTGCCGTCGCGCTGCTGCGGCGCTGGCAGGTACATGCCGACGGTCATCAAGACGAGAGCCGCCCCGCCCGCAAGCCAGCGGCGCGAGGCCAGAAGATGCCACAGGCCAACCCCGAGCAGCACCGCAAGGCCGGACAAGGCATAAGTGCCCAGCCACGGCAGGAGCGCCGCAAGCCCCGGACGGTCGAACGGGCCGAGCAGGGCCAGCCCGAACGGATCCCATGCATAGCCGGTAAAGACCCAGCTGCGCAGCCATTCGCTGACCGTCCAGGCGCCTGCCGCAAGCAAGGCGAGCGGCAGGCCGGAAGCGGTGCCTTTCCCCAGCCAGCGCACCGCAGCGGCGGCGAGCGCGGGATAGACCGCCAGATAGAGCGCCAGCAGCGGCACCGCGATCCAGCCCAGCCATTGCGGCATTTCAGCCTGGTAGGTGAAAGCGGTCGCGATCCAGTTGTTGGCGAGGGTGAAGTGCGCCACCCCGAACAGCCAGCCAAGCAGGGCGGCCCGGCGGACGCTCTGGGCCCCTGCCGCCAGATGGAACAGGCCCGCCATGCCCAGCAGGGCCAGCGGCCACAGGCCGAGCGGGGGAAACCCGGTTGCCGCAAGCAGCCCGAACAGGAGCGCGGCAAGGCGCGGGTAGCGGCCGATCAGAGCGGGAAGCCGTTCCATTTAGCCGCCCCTCGTCAGCGGTGCGGTACCGTCAGGAATCGACGGTCTCGACCGCACCTTCCGCTTCTCCGCCAGCACGGCGGCGGCGCGGCTTGAGCCGGGGCTTGGCGCCATCGTCATCCTGGCTGGCCGCCTTGATGGATGGCGGCAAGACGGACACATCGAAATCGCCGCCTGCATCCGACTTTGGGGCTTCGGCTTTCGGAGCCCGGGCTGCCCGAGGCGCAGCGGCCGCGCTATCGTCACGGGTGGCATCACGGGTGGCGGCGCGGCGGCGCGGGCGACGCTCGGCCGCTTCGTCAGTGGCAGGTGCCTGTTCGTCACGGGGGCGATCCTCGCTCCGGTTCTCGCGCGGCCGGTCATCGCGGACGCGATCTTCGCGGGGCCGATCTTCACGGGAACGGTCATCGCGAGCACTACGGTCCTGGCGGGCAGGCCGTTCCCGCCGCACAGGCCGGTCATCGCGTGCCGGCCGATCATCGCGCCCGAACGGCGTATCGTCCGCCGAGCCTTCGTCACCTTCGCTGCCGCGCTCGATCGAATCCTGCTCGTCGCGGCGGCCTTGCGGGCGGCGCTGGGCATTGCGGCGGTAGTCGTCACCGCCCTGTTCGCCGGTGTCATCATCGTCGTCGGGTTCGCGCTCGTCACGGCGGGGGCCGCGCGTTTCATCCTGGCGCGCCTTGTTGTCGGCCAGCACCCGGAAATAGTGATCAGCGAACTGCAGATAGTACTCCATCTGCACCCGGTCGCCATTGTGCTGGGCGTCCTGCGCGAGCTTCTTGTACTTATCCAGCATCTGCGGCGCATTGCCGCGCGCACGGCTGTCAATCCGGTTCTGCTGACCCGGATTGCCGCCACCCTGGCTGCGATTGCCGCGCCCGCGGCGGCGATTGTTGTTGCTGTTGTTGTTGCGATTGTTGTTGTTGTTCAAGGAATGCTCTTCCTCTGTATCGGCCGCCCTTCCGGCACCATTGCCCGGCGGCCGCATGACCCCTCGCCGCGACCGCCAGATTTGCAGGTCGCGGTGCCCCATCTGCATATCCTGACAGGCCCTCTGGCCCGGTCGCACGCGCAAATGTTGGAGCTAAGGCCCGGCGGATGGAAAATACCAAGAACCGCTGGCCTTGGGTTGCACTTAACCACTCGAACCCGCTTTGCCAACCCCCCCGCTTACAAAGCCCGCAAAACAAGCGCCCGGGGGCGGCCCGCCAGATCGCGGCGCAGCGCCGCCGACAAGCCGGTGCTGGCCGCAATGGCCGAGACGGCGTCCGCCTGCCGGTGCCCGATCTCGACCACGGCCACCCCGCCCGGGGCCAGCAGGCCCGGCAATTGCGGCACCAGTATGCGATAATCGTCGAGTCCGTCCGGACCGGCAAACAGTGCCCCGGCCGGTTCATGATCGCGCACGTCGGGATCGAGGGCGGCATCGCTTTCGACATAAGGCGGGTTGGCGAGGATCAGGTCGAACCGGCCCATCCCTTCGGCCCAACCGGCCTGCGTCCAATCCGCCGGGAGAAATTGCGCCCGAACCCTCAAACCCAGCGCGTTGGCATTGGCCTGCGCGACCGCCAGTGCCGCAGGCGAACGGTCAATCCCTATCCCTTGCGCCCCGACCAGATGTGCCAGGACGGCCAGCAGCAGCGCGCCCGAACCCGTGCCGCAATCGAGCACCCGGCGCGCACCGGCGTGCTCCGCCAGCGCCGCCTCGACCAGCACCTCGCTGTCCCCGCGCGGGATCAGCACGGCGGGCGAGACGATGAACGGCAGGCCGTAAAACTCCTGATGGCCGGTGATGTAGGCGACCGGTTCGTGCGCTGCGCGCCGTTCGATCAGGGCAACGAGCGTGGCGGGCGCCTCATCGCGCAAATGGCGCAGCAGCAGGTCGGCGCGTGAGACGCCAAGGCAGTGGGCGGCGAGCAGTTCGGCATCGAGCCGGGCCGTATCGCTGGCCCCCGCAAGGCGCTCCGCAGCGGCGCGGATGGCCTCGGCGAGGGTCATTCCTCCATCGCCGCCAGCCGCTTGGCCTCGTCCTCGGCGATCAGCGCGTCGATCAGCTCGCCCAGGGCAGGCCCGGCGAGAATCTCGGGCAGCTTGTGCAGGGTCAGCCCGATGCGGTGGTCGGTCACCCGGCCTTGGGGGAAATTGTAGGTACGGATGCGTTCGGAACGGTCCCCGCTGCCGACCATCGCCTTGCGCGCTTCGGCCTCGGCCCCCTGGGTGGCCTCGCGCTGGGCGTCGTAAAGTCGTGTGCGCAGCACCTGCATCGCCTTTTCCTTGTTCTTGTGCTGGCTGCGGCCGTCCTGACAGGTCACCACCGTACCGGTCGGCAGGTGGGTGATGCGCACCGCGCTGTCAGTGGTGTTGACGTGCTGGCCGCCTGCGCCGCTGGCCCGGTAGACGTCAATCTTCAGGTCCTTGTCCTCGATCTGGACATCGACCTCGTCCGGCTCCGGCAGCACCGCCACGGTCGCCGCGCTGGTGTGGATGCGCCCTCCGCTTTCGGTCACCGGCACGCGCTGGACGCGGTGGACCCCGCTTTCGAACTTCAGCCTGGCGAACACCCCGGTGCCGGTGACGTTCTGACCGGCTCGATTGTCCACCCCTGCTCGGCGGCATAGCGTTCGTACATCCGGTAAAGGTCGCCCGCAAACAGAGCGGCTTCGTCTCCGCCGGTGCCGGCGCGGATTTCGAGCATCGCGGGCTTGCTGTCGGCGCTGTCGCGCGGGAGCATGGCGACGGCGAGCTGGCGCTCCAGCTCGGGGAGGGTCGCCCTGATCTGGGCGAGTTCCTCCTCCGCCATCGCCTTCATTTCCGGATCGGCGAGCATGTCGGAGAGCCCCGCCATTTCTTCGCGCGCCGCCTTCACTTGCGCAGCGACCTTCGCCACCGGTTCCAGCTCGGCATAGTCGCGGGAAGCCTGGATGAACGCCGCCCCCTCCAGCGTGCCGCTCGCCATGCGCGCTTCCAGCTCCGCAAAGCGGTGCGCGATCTGGTCAAGGCGTTCGGCGGGAATGGTCATCCGTTCTGGTTCCGTATTCGTCACCCTGAACTTGTTTCAGGGTCTATCGTGCGACAAGCTCTGCAACATGGTGAGAGAGCGACTGCCCTGCGTCTACATCCTGGCGAGCGGGCATTACGGCACGCTCTACATCGGAGTCACGTCCAACCTTGAAACGCGCCTGTGGCAGCACCGCAGTGCTGCCCGGCTTCACCGCTCAGCATGGTGTAAAGCGGCTGGTCTGGTTTGAAATGCATGGCGAGATGGTTTCCGCGATTGCGCGCGAGAAGCAGCTGAAGAACTGGCGCAGGCAATGGAAGATCAACCTTATCGAGATGTCGAATCCGCATTGGGCCGACCTGGCGGTGGGGTTTGGCTTCCCCCCATTGACTCAACCTTAGCGGCCCAATGGACCCTGAAACAAGTTCAGGGTGACGGCTTCGGAGATGGAAAACATGCGTTCCACTTCGCTTCTTCCGTCATGCTGAACCTGTTTCAGCATCCATTCTTCCGTGTCAGGCCAAGGTGCATGAGGAGGGATGGACCCCGGGTCAAGCCCGGGGTGACGAAGCATGGCTAAGTATAAGCCTTGAAGCATGCGAGGGTGACAGGGTTCGGTTCTCCGTCGCACTTGAAGCTGTGAGCCAAGTCTCTTTGCAATGAGACAATCGCGGTTGAGCCACGCTTGACAGCTTTGTCATATCGCTTGCGAGGCGAGCCTTCGGCAATCAATTCGACAACAAGGCCCTGAGCTCTTGCTGCTTGAATAGCCCCGATAGCCTCTGTGATCCTGGAATCATCCTCAACCACGACGATCACGTCGGCAACCGCCTCACCCCGTTCCCCCACCAGCATCGCTAGCCGCTCGATCCCCGCAGCCCAGCCGACCGCAGGCGTCGGCGCACCACCAAGGCTTTCCATCAGCCCGTCGTAGCGCCCGCCGCCAAGGATCGTGCTCTGGCTACCGAGTTTCGAGGCCGCCTCGCTGCCCTCGTCGGGGATGAATTCGAACGCGGTGTGGCGGTAGTAGTCGAGGCCGCGCACCAGGCTTTCCGCGCGCACCCATTTCACCCCGGCCGCGTCCAGCCCGCTGGTGACGGCGTCGAAGAACGCCCGCGCCTCGTCCGTCAGGAAATCATCGATCTTCGGGGCATCGGCGAAGAATTTGCGGTCGCGCGGGTCCTTGCTGTCGAGGATGCGGAGCGGGTTCTTCTCCAGCCGCTCCTGCGAATCCTCGGACAGCTCGCCCTTCACGGCACCGAAATAGTCGATCAGGGCCGCGCGCCACGCTGCCCGGGTGTCGCCGTCGCCGAGCGTGTTGAGGTGCAGCGTCACGCCCTCGATCCCCAGCTCGCGGATCACCTGATCCGCCATCGCCAGCAGCTCTACATCGGCCTGCGGCTCAGCCGCGCCGATGATCTCGGCGTCGATCTGGTGGAACTGGCGGTAGCGGCCCTTCTGCGGGCGTTCGTAGCGGAACAGGGCCCCGTGGGTCGCGACCTTGAGCGGCGCGTGCTGCTGCCAGCCATTCGTCAGGTACGCGCGGGCGATCCCGGCGGTGAATTCCGGGCGCAGGGTCAGGCTTTCGCCGCCGCGATCCTCGAACGAGTACATTTCCTTGGAGACCACGTCGGTCGTCTCGCCGATCGCCCGGCTGAACACCTCGGTCTTTTCGAACACCGGCATTTCGACCCGGCGGAAGCGGTAGAGCTTGCGCACCCGCTCGAAGGTTTCGACCACGAAGGCAAACGCCTCGGCATCGGCGCCGAAGATATCCTGGGTGCCGCGAATGGCTTGCGGAGTGTTTTTCGACATGGCGGGGCGATTAGGCGCTCGGCGCGCGTTGCGCAATTGCGGTGCGTTGTTCGCACTTGCACAAAAGTCTCGGTTGGCAGCGCGCCCCGGCGCCGCTAAGGGCGCGGCCATGGACATCAGCAAGATCCCCGTTGGCGACAACCCGCCCGAGAGCCTCAACGTCATCATCGAGGTGCCCACAGGCGGCGAACCGGTGAAGTACGAATTCGACAAGGCCAGCGGCGCGCTGTTCGTTGACCGGATCCTGCACACCCCGATGCGCTATCCGGCCAACTACGGCTTCGTGCCGCATACGCTGTCGGACGACGGCGATCCGATTGACGCGCTGGTGATCAGCCGCAGCCCGTTCATCCCCGGCTGCGTGGTCCGCGCCCGGCCGATCGGCGTGCTCCACCTCGAAGACGAGCATGGCGGCGACGAGAAGCTGATCTGCGTGCCGGTCGATTCGACCTTCCCGTATTATTCCGATGTCGGCGAGCGCAAGGACCTGCCTTCGATCGTGCTCCAGCAGATCGAGCACTTCTTCACCCACTACAAAGACCTGGAGGCCGAGAAGTGGGTCCGGGTCGGCAAATGGGGCGATGCCGAAGACGCGCGCCGGATGGTCGTGGAAGCGATCGAGCGCGCCCGCGCATGACCGCTATTCGACCGGGCGGCGGGAATCGAGCAGGTCATCCGCCTGTTCGGCCGGGTTGCGCCGTTCCTGCTCCACCATCTCGGCAATTTCCCGCTCCGGCCTGACGTCGGGCGGTCCGGCAGCAGACGGTGCCGTGCGGTCTGGCGGCGGCCGACTCGCAGCAGGTTCATCGCTCTGGCGCACGGTGGCGGGGCGTCCCAAGGCCAGC
>NCJP01000254.1 GCA_002278985.1 Erythrobacter sp. 34-65-8 | reverse complement strand
CAGGCAACGATGTTCTTCCGCGATCCGTCCGGCAACGCGCTGGAAGTGAAGGCCATGGCCAACCCGGATAACCTGTTCGCGCGTTAGGCTGTTCGCGCTGTCAGCAGTGCGATCGTCAGTAATGCCCCCAGGGGGCCGGCGGCGCGGGGATCGGCCGGGTCAGGTCGAACGACACCCGGAACATCCGCGCATTGGGTGGCTGGCGGCTGAGCTGGTAGGTGTAGGCGGCACCCGGCGTGCCCGCAGCATCGACTGACACCTGCCACACATTGGTGACCGAGCCGGTCAGCCCTTCGCGCCGGAACATGGCAATGCTCTCGTCGTCGACCGGAAACTGCTGCGCGCCAGCCGTGCCGGGGGTCATGGTATCACCGCCGTACATGGTCACCGCATCCTCGCTGCCGTCCTCATGGCGATGGTCATGCTTGAGGCGCAGCCCCCGGTCCGTGCGGGTAATCAGCTAGGTGCGGCTGCGATCCCAGGTACCGTCAGCCCGCTGGATGTGGAACGGCACGGCGATGCGGCTGTCCGAGCATTCGCGCACGTGCATCGCCATGGCCGCACCGCGCATGTCCGCATCGGGTGCCTCGTCGCTCACCAGCCGCCCGGCATAGGCCTTGCCGCAATGGCTGGAGAGCGCGGCCCAGAATGCATCCTGCGGCGAGGCTGGCGCAGGGGCCGGATTGTAGGCTGTGGCGCAGGCCCCAAGCAAAGGGGCAAGCGCGAAGACGGCCAGGCGGCTCATATGCCGAGTGTCTCGGGATCGGGCATCGGTTCGTGCTTCTGGGCCTTCAGCAGCGAGACCACGCTGCGGACGATCACCCATACCGACACCGCGATGATGATCGGAATGCCGATCAGCACGATCGACAGGACAATGCCGATGATCATCCCGATCAGGCCGAACCAGAAGGTGCGGATCAGATAGGTGAAGTGGCTCTGCTCCCACCCCGCCGGGCTGTCACCGCGCCAGATATGGGCGAGCACCACGCCGACAATCCCGGTGACCCCGGAAATGAACGAGGCAAGATAGAGCAGGCTGATGATGGTCGGCCGGTTGAAATCGAACCCTGCAGGCTGCGCCGGCGGTTGCGGAGTGCTGTTCTCGGTCATGCGTCAGTTCCCCCTGATGGCCGCGCCAGTCTATCGCTGACAGCGCAAAGGGCAAGCTTACCCGCACCACGCGGCTTCGCCAGCGCCCCAGCCAGTGGTGCGGGCGAGGCCAGCCTCGACCATCGCTTCGGCCAGCCATTCCTGCCCCATGGCATCGCTGCGGCGGGCCCCGCGCAGTTCCCGGCCATAGAGATCGCGCGGGGGATCGGCCCCGCCGTCAAGCTCGAACGCCCCCCGGTTCAGCCAGTCCCGCAGGGCCAGCTGCGCCCGGCGGGCGAGCAGGCGCTCCGCCTCGCACGCGCCGCCGATTTCGGGCGCGTCGTAGCCGGTCAGGCGGACCCGGCGCTGGCCCAGCATCACCGTGTCGCCATCGATCACGCAGTTGGCCGCGCGCCCTTTCCCGCGCCCTTCCCCGCACAGGGCAAACCGGCCCGCGTCCTGCGCCTGCCAGTCTCCGCCCGATCCCTGCCACCGCGCCAGCAGCAGCGCGCCTGCCAGCAGGGCGGCCAGCAAGAGCCACCAGCGCGCGGCTCTCCACCGGGCGGCCCGGCGGCGGCGCGCCTGCCAGCGGGCATCGAAGCGGGGCGGAGAGTTTGCCGAAGACTTCAGGGGCGGGGCCATGTCCCACCATGGCGCGGGGCGGCAGCGGGGCAAAGGTGCTTTCCTCGCTCATCCCCAGCCGCTAGGGGCGCGGCACGAGACCGGCGAAGGAATCTGAGCGACATGCCCGAACCTGGCGAAAAGGCCCCCGATCCGGGCACCAAAGCGGCGGTGCTGATCGAGGCGCTGCCCTATTTCCAGCGCTATGCGGGGCGCACCTTCGTGGTCAAATACGGCGGCCATGCGATGGGCGATCCGGCCGCTGCGCGCGATTTTGCCGAAGACATCGTGCTGCTGAAAGCGGTCGGCATCAATCCCGTGGTGGTCCACGGTGGCGGGCCGCAGATCGGCGCCATGCTCAAGAAGCTGGGCGTCGAGAGCACTTTCATCGATGGATTGCGGGTGACCGACAAGGCCACCGCCGAAGTGGCCGAAATGGTCCTCTCGGGCGCGATCAACAAGGAACTGGTCGGCTGGAGTGCTGCTGCCGGGGGCAAGGCGATCGGCATTTCCGGCAAGGACGGCGGGCTCGTCACCGCGACCAAGGTCCAGCGCACGACCAAGGACCCGGGCAGCAATATCGAACAGGCGATCGACCTCGGCTTTGTGGGCGAACCGTCGCGGGTGGATACCTCGGTGATCGACACCATCGTT
>NCJP01000253.1 GCA_002278985.1 Erythrobacter sp. 34-65-8 | reverse complement strand
CCGTGGTCGAGATGCGCTTCGCTTCTGCAAGCGCGGCTTCCTTGGTGAATTCCTTCTGTCCGGCCTTGATGGCTAGTTCAGGAGTCTGAAACTCATAGGAATAATGGGTGGCAAGGTCTCTGAGTTCTGAGGCGCTCTTCTCCATGTAGAACTCTTCCACGAGCTCCGCGGAGGCTTGCTTGGTCAGGGCTTTCTCTGAGCTGGCTTCAAGGCGAGGGAGCTGCTTCGCGGCGATGGCATGGCGCGGGTGGCTCGGCAGGCCGGGATGCATCACGCGACCTGCGCCCCGGCTGAGCCGGCCTTCGACAAACCGGCCGACCTCCAGCGCGTTCTCGCTCTGGCGGCGGGCGCGCAGGTCGAGCGTTTCCAGCCCCTTGTGCACCACCCAGGCGTTGAACGGTGACAGGTTCGGCCCCGTATTGCGCTGGAACGGCAGCAGCACCTCGTTGATGAACTGCTCCGTCCCGCAGACTGCGCCCGCAAGCACCCGGCCCTGCCCGTCCATCAGCTTGGTCGCACTGTAGGCGACCACGTCTGCCCCGAAATCGAGCGGACGCTGGAGCGCGCTGGTGGCAAAGGCATTGTCGACCACGGTGGTGATGCCATGCGCGCGGGCAAGGCCGCAGACATGGGCGAGATCGACGATGTCGAGCGTCGGGTTGGCCGGGGTCTCGAAGAAGAACACCCTGGTGTTGGGCCGGATCGCGGCTTCCCAGGCAGCGTTGTCGGTGCTGTCGATCACGCTGACTTCGATGCCGAAGCGCGGACACAGGTGATCAAGCAGCCAGCGGCACGATCCGAACGCAGCCCGTGCGCCAACCACGTGGTCCCCGGCGGAAAGCTGGCACAGCAGCGCGGTGGTCATGGCCGCCATCCCGCTGGCCTGGGCGCGGCAGGCCTCGGCCCCTTCCATCAGGGCGATGCGTTCTTCCAGCATGGCAACCGTCGGGTTCTGCAGGCGGGAATAGGTCATCCCCTGCGCCTCGCCCGCGAACCGGTCAGCCACCGTCTGCGCGTCGTCGTAAGTATAGCCGCTGGAGAGGAACAGCGCCTCGCTGGTCTCGCCATGCTCGCTGCGCCAGGTGCCGCCGCGCACGGCCTGCGTCGCGGGGCGCCATTTGGAGGTGATCGAGCGGTCGGTGCCGGTGGTCTTTTTCATAGGGCAGCGCCTTAGGACGGGCGCGGTGCCCCTGCAAGCGAGGCGAGGCCTGCGCGCGGAATGTCCGCCCGCCCGACCGCGGCGAGCATCTGCGCGCCCTCGATATAGGTCAGCACCATCCGGGCGCCGGACTGCGGGTCGGGATCGCTCTCGGGCAGGTGATCGATGATCCATTGCAGCAGCCCATCCATGATCAGGCCCGCCGCCTCCAGATAGGCCGCATTGCCGCTCGCACAGCCGGAGACGATGTCCCACCATACGCGCATGAACGGCTGGAACGCACCTTCACCGGTTATCGCCAGAACCTGCGCAATGCAGTCCTGCCGCGAGGCGGCGCGGGCGGCGGGAAAGGCCTGGTCGAGCGCGGCCGCAAACTGTGCGGCCAGATGGGCCAGCAGGTCCGCCATCAACCGTTCCTTGCTGCCGAAATGGTATAGCAGCATCCGGTCGCTCGTGCCAGCTGCGCGGGCGAGCGGGCGCAGGCTGGCGTCGGCCAGCCCATGCGCCATGACATGCGCGGCGAGGCGCGGCAGCAGCGTTTCGCGGGACAAGCGGGGCGCGGTCATGCCCTCTTGTAGCAACTGCTACACATAGCTACAACTGTAGCAAGTGCTACACTCGACTCGGGGAGATGGATCATGGATATGGGAACCTGGCTGTTCGTGATCGGAGCCGCCGCCGTCGGCCCGGTCCTGGTGCGCATCCTGACCGCCCGCAGCGCGATCGGTTCACCCGAACTGGCCGCTGTGCTGTTCGCCGCCTTTGCCGCCTTCAGCGCTTTTACCATCGCGCAGGAAGGGGTGATGACCGTGGTGGTCAACCACACCATGAACTTCTGGGGAACGCAGGTATGGTACGACCTGCTGATCGCAGTCAGCCTCGCATTGTTCTTCATCGTACCGCGCTCGCGATCGGCCGGAATGAACCCTCTTCCATGGGTGCTGTTCGTTGCCGCTACGGCCAGCATCGGTCTGCTGGCAATGGTCGCACGGTTATGGTGGCTGGAGCGGCGCGCGCAGGCAGCCGCCTGACGGCCGCCTAGGTGGCGTCGTCGAGCAGTTGCCAGGTCTGGTCGGCCTTTTCCATCTTGGCGTTGCATCGCCGGCACCGGCCGACGAACGTCTCGCCAAAACGGCGCACTCGTTTCCTGTTTACCCGGTGTCCGAACACCCGGCACATCAATTTGTCAGTCATGTGGCACTCTGCGGTTAAGCGACCCTGCTCGACCTGCGTGCA
>NCJP01000041.1 GCA_002278985.1 Erythrobacter sp. 34-65-8 | reverse complement strand
GGGCGCTGTCGGCCACCCATTCGGTGGCGGAGGCGGCGCGCAGTGTGGGGATGAGCCGCCAGTCGGCCTATCGCCTGCGCAGCAAGCTGAAGGGCCAGGCGTTCGACCTGGCGTGGGAGGTGGCCTTCCACCACAGTTTCGACGTGCTCGCCCACGCCGCGCTCGACCGGGCGCTCAACGGGGTGGAGGTGCCGGTCTATTACAAGGGCGAACTGGTCGGCAGCTATCGCCGTTTCGACGAGCGGCTGACGGTGGCGCTGATGAACCGGGTGACGCTGGGCGGGGTGCCGCTGCTGGGCCGGCTGGGCCCCCATGCCGAGCGCCAGGCGCGCGATTTCGAGACGCTGCTGGGCCGGGTCGAAAGCGGGGAGCCCGTGGCGCTGGGCCTGCCGGGGCCGGGCGATCCGGGCGAACTGGAATCGATCCTGGCCGGAACCAGCGCCGTGCCCGCGTTCAGCGCAGCGCGGGAAGAGCGTGCGCCGCTGTGGCCGCCATGTCCGTCCGCGCTCTCCGATGCGGAGATTATCGAGGCTTTACAGGACTTTTATGACGAGCGGGAAGGGTGACACGGTGTCACCTTTGTCACCCGCCCGCCGATCATCGCATCGCGCACCCGCCGCTCAGTTGCGGGTCATGTGCTCCAGCCCCTTGATCCCGCCGGGCTTGAGGCTGGGCTGCGAGGCGTTGGTCTTCGGGGCTTTTTTCCGCCTTCGGCTTGCGGACTTCGCGGTTCGACTTCTTCTGGCTCTTGGCCATGGCGCGGCTCCTTGCGAGCAGGATGCCCGGAGCACAGGCTTGCGCCTTCGCCGGGGGAATGTCGAACGAATACGGCCCCGGTACTCGCGGCCGTGCAGGTGGTTTCGCAGCAGGTTGCGGGGCAGGCTGGCCCGGTGGCGGGGCAGAGCGAGCGCGGCCGCAAGAGCAATGATTAGGTGATCGGGTAATGCTGTGCTATAGCGATGCCGCTGACGTCGAAATGTGCGACGGACTTCGAGATTTGACTTGTCGCCGCTTGCTGCTTGCAGCCCCGGCGTTAACCAGACGACGACTTCCTTTCATCTGACGATTTGACGCACGACCCCTGCCGCACTTTCGCGGTGGGGCAAACAAACGTTTCTTGAAAGGAAACATCATGGCCAAGACTGGCACCGTAAAGTTCTTCAACGCCGACAAGGGCTATGGTTTCATCCAGCCCGACGATGGTTCGGCTGACAGCTTCGTGCATATCTCTGCCGTCCAGGCAGCCGGCATGCACTCGCTCGATAAGGACCAGCGCCTTAACTACGAAGTCGAGCAGGGCCGCAACGGCAAGGAAAGCGCCGTAAACCTCTCGGCCGCCTGATCGGCGCATTTCGCCCCGCGCGCCAGCCTCGCCCCAGGGCCGGGCGGGCGCGCGGGGCACTTCGCCTCCATCCCGGAGGCCTGCCAGGGAGCGCGACCGCATGAGCCAGACTTACGAATTCTATGCCGAGCGGGTCCGCGAAGCGACCGCTGCTGCTGACGCCGCCACCCTCGACAATGTGCGTGACCGCGCGCTGCGCTCTGCCGCCACCTGGAGCACGCTGGCCGACCAGGCCCGCGCCGTGACCGAACAGCGCGTCAAGACCGAACGCGAAAAGGCCGCCCTGCGCGCCGAAGAAGCCCGGCTCGCCGCCGAAGCCTGAGGCCGCCTTCACGCTGCGCAGCGCGCTGGCGACACGGGAAAATGCAGCTATAGGCAGGCATTATCGCCCGTGAGGACCATCGATGCCCAGCCTGTCAGCCCGCCTCGTCAACCTCGCCCTGCCACTGCTCGGCATCAGGCGTTTCTTCGCCGAGCCAGAGCGGCTTGACCAACGGATCGCGCAGCTGCGGAAGCAGAAGCCCTTGCGCCCCAGGGCGAAATGGCACCGCGATTTCACTATCGTGGAGGACACTGCGCGCGGCTATCCGGTGGTGACGATCACGCCGAAGAGCAGCGCAGCCAGCGCGCCGCACCTGTTCTATCTCCACGGCGGCGGCTATGTGATGGATATCGCCGCCGTTCACTGGGATGCCGTGCTGCGCCTGTGCGCCATGACCGGCGCCAGCGCTACCGTGCCGGTCTATCCGCTCGCCCCGGAGCACAAGGCGGATGAGGTGCTGGGCGCGATGCAATCGCTCTACCTCGAACTGGCGACTGTCCATGGGGCAGACCGGATCACGGTCATGGGTGACAGCGCGGGTGGCGGGATGAGCCTGGCGCTGGCGCAGATGCTCAAGGCAGAAGGCGGTCCGCTGCCGGGCAAGCTGGTGCTGTGGTCGCCGTGGGTCGATGCAACGGCGAGTGATCCGGCCCAGCGCATGGTCGAGCCGAAAGACCGGATGCTGGCTATCAGCGGCTTGCTCGCCTGCGGGGAGCGCTATGCGGGCGATCTGCCGCTGGACGACCCGAAGGTCAGCCCGCTGTTCGGCCCGCTCGAAGGCTTGCCGCCGATGGCGATCTTCTCCGGCACCAGCGATATCCTGGTCGTTGACGGGCGGCGGTTGGCGGAAAAGCTGCGCGCCATCGGTGCTCCGCACGAATTTCATGAATACCCCGGCATGTTCCACGTCTGGATGCTGCTGCCGGTTCCCGAAGGAAAGCGGGCGCTCAGCCAGACTGCAGACTTTATCTGGGCCGGAGCCAGGTGATGCGGCAGGTTCCGGCAACACCGCGCTGGCTGGGCCTTGCGGGCGTGCTCCCGGCGCTGGCGTGCCTCGCCCTCGCATGGATCGGCGAGGAGGCGTGGCTCGATAGCGCGCGGATCGCCGGCGGGCTCTATGCCGGCCTGATCCTGTCGTTTCTTGGCGGGGCATGGTGGGGCATTGCCGCCGCTGCGCCCGCCGCCCAGGGCCGCGGTGTGCTCGGCTGGGTCTGGGTGGCGGCCGTGACCCCCAGCCTGATCGCCCTTGCCGCAGGTTTGTGGTGGCTGACAGATCCCGCCCGTCCGCAGCCCGCGCTGGCGATGCTGGCCTTCGCCATTCTGTCCAGTCCGCTGGTCGACCTGCGGCTCAAGGGCATGGCACTGGCGCCGCGCTGGTGGATGGCGCTGCGCTGGCCGCTCAGCTTCCTGCTGGGGCTTGCCACGCTGGGCCTTGCTGTCCGATAGAGGCCGCATGACCATTCGCCATTTCCCCCTCCTTGCCGCGCTCCTGTTGCCTCTCGCCGCCTGCCAGTCGCCCGACGAGAACGGGCGGTCGACGCAGGCGTTCGCCGAAATTGCTGACAGCGAGACAATCCGCTTCACCGGCACCGAGCCGTTCTGGGGCGGCAGTGCAGCAGGCGATACGCTCATCTATTCCACTCCGGAGAACCCTGACGGAACGACCATTGCCGTCACCCGGTTTGCGGGCAACAGCGGGCTGGGTCTGTCTGGCGCGCTGGACGGGAAGCCGTTCGACATGGTGGTGACGGCGGGCACCTGTTCCGATGGCATGTCCGACCGGGAGTACCCCTTCACCGTTACGCTGGAGATTGGCGAGGACAGCCGGTTCGGTTGCGCCTGGACCGACAGCCGTCCCTTCAGCGGGCCGGAAAACCCCTGAGCTCACTGCTGTTTGCGCTAGGTGGCGATTGTCTTGCCAGCGCCTATCCTTGTGCCGGAATATCGGGAGGAAAAACACCATGAGCCAGACCGGAGGCTGCCTGTGCGGCGCAGTGCGTTACGAACTCAAGGCTGAGCCGGTGATGCAGGCGATCTGCCACTGCAAGAACTGTCAGCGCCAGGCGGGCAGCGTGCTCTCGGTCCTGATTGGCGTGCCGCGCGACGGGATCACGATCAAGGGTGAGACCACGACATACGAGGACAGCGGCGAAAGCGGACTGAAGGTATGGCGCAAGTTCTGCCCGACCTGCGGTTCGCCCCTGTTCACCGATGCCGAAAGCGCGCCGCAGCTGTGGTTCGTCAAGGCCGGCACGCTGGACGATACCAGCTGGCTCAAGCCGCAGATCCAGTTCTGGACCAAGAGCCGCCAGGCCTGGATGCCTGAATGCGAGGATATCCCCGCGATGGCGGAAAACCCGGCTTAGGTGGTCACCCCGGCACGCTCCAGCTCGGGGCGGATCCGGCCAGTCAGCCACAGCCACCACATGCGGAAGTCGGCCGCCAGCGACCAGAGCGGATAAGTGAAAGTCGCCGGACGGTTCTTCTCAACCCCGAAATGCGCCGCCCAGGCAAAAAAGTAACCCGCCAGCGGCATGGCGGCGAGCCACACCCAGCTGGCTGTCACAAGCGCGTAGGCCGCCAGTGCCACGACCAGCGTCGTGCCGAGATAATGCAGCGCGCGGGTGGCAGGCCGCGAATGCTCGCGCAGGTAGAACGGCCAGAACTCGGCAAAGGTAGTGTAGGTCATCGACCCGATGATGACCTATCGGCTGACTGCCCGTCAAGCTGCCGGTTGATGGGTTCGGGCAGGGCATGGTAGCCTGCGTCCATGACTGACCGGGATGATCCGCATCTGGCAGAGCCGCCGACCCTGGCCGACGCCATCGAGGAACACCGCGCGCGAGAGGCGTTCGGCATTACCACCAACAGCGCCGGAACCTGGCTGCCCGAGGCGAGCTATCGCCCGGTTCCGATTGTCTGGTTCGCGGCGGCCTGGTTCATGCAGATGTTCGTGCTTGCCGTGCTCTATGTGTTGCTGGCCTCGGAGGCGGCAATCCTCACCGCCGGTGCCACCGCCCTGTCGAGCTGGCTGATCGGCCGCTGGACCTGGGCGCGCGGCATGGCGCAGGCCGGGCGTGGCTGGCGCGCGGTCACGATAGGCGCACTCGCCTTTGCCTGGGCCTGGACCGCCCTGCTGGCCTTCGCCAGCCGCTGAACGCGCTCAGAAGAAGCCGGGAACCTCGCGCTGGGCCGGGGAGGGACGCTGCGGTGTCAGCGGCTCGCGACCACCGCTCACCCCGCGTTGCCGTTCGGCAGAGGCGACAGCGTTTTCTCCATTGGCCGAAATCGGGCTGCAGACTGAAGCGCCGCTGCGCAGGAATGCCAGTGCCTGGGCGATCGAGGCTTCGCGCGGGTCTCCGAGGGGCGTGAAAATGTCATCCGCTGCACGGCAGGTGTTAGGGAACACGCTGGCAAGGCCGGTGTAGTAATCCCCCTGGCCGCTCGCATTCTCGGTCCGGAAAGCGACGACCCGGAAACGGTCATCGCATTCGGCGCGGTCAAACGCGAACTGGCCGACCGGCTTGCCGAAGGTGTTGGTGCCGACCAGCGCGGTGTTGCTCCCGAGATAGGGAATGAAAGCATTGGCCACCAGTTCGCTCGCCGAAGCGCTGCTGCGGGTCCCGATAAACGCGATCTTGGTGGCCGCAATCGCCTGTGCCTGCGTGCCGACGCGGTCGGTCTCGTTCTCGCTGGCCTTGCTGGCGCGAAGGGTGGTGCGGCTGAAAACCTCGCCGACCCGGTTAGCCGCCATCAGGTCACCCATCAGCTCGGCAATTCGCACGAGTCCGCCGCCGTTGTAGCGATAGTCGATGATCAGCTCGGTAATGCCTTGCTGGCGGAACTGCTCGAAGGCGGCGCGCAGGTCCTGCTCGGCGGAATCGACGATGAAGGTGCGCAGGTTGATGTAGCCGACCTTCTTGCCGTTATCGTCGAGCACTTTCGCGCCATAACGGTCAGACATCGGATCGAGCGCGAAATCGGCTTTTGCCACCGTGACTTGCCGCTCGGTGCCGTTGACGTCGCGGATGCGGAACACCCGCTGGAGGCCGGCAGTGGAGGGGCCGAGTGCCTCGATGACAGCACCGGGCCCGCCAGCAGTCATCAGGCTGGTGACGGTCTGCAGGTTGCTGGCGGTGGTCCCGATGGCGAGCAATTCGGTGCCGCGGTCGAACCCTTGCGGGAAGGCGGGGCCGGTTTCGAAGGATTCCAGCACGAACACCCGGTTGTTGGTCGTGTCATAGGCCAAGCGGATGCCGAACCCGGCGCTGGACCCCGAATTGATCAGGGCGTTCTCTTCGGCAATCGAGGTCATGTAGGTGAAGAACCGGTCACGCGACTGGGCCCGGGCCGGGGCAACCAGCGCGTCGATATAGCCGTCAATATTGTTGAAGTTGGCCTTGTTGACCGTGTTGTCGACCAGGTCGGGGAACAGGTACCATTCGTCAACCACCGCCTTCACGAAGTCCTGCCGCGCGGAGAGCGAGCAGGTTGACGTGGGCGGTGGGGGCGTCGGGTTGGTTCCGCCGGTCGGCGGCGGCGAACTTCCGCCGCCCCCGCCGCCGCCACAGGCGACCAGAACAAGCGACATGGCAAGGGCGATGGAATTGCGTGCGACACCCATGGGCGTGGTGCTCCGTATAGCTGTTACGACCCGGCCGATCACCTGCAGATCACGGCTCTGTGGACGCACGATGCCGCCTTTATCGAGGGGCGGCAAGCCGTCGTCTGTGCCCGGAAGGTCCGGATTCGCGGAAAAAGCATCACCTCGTCGCGTAATTTTCTTTCGCAGCGGTGGAAAACCTGCTTGCGTTGGCCTTGCACCCCTCGCAGGCGAGGGAGTGACGCCCTAGTCTCCTGCCCTGTTTTGGTGAGAGGATGCCGTTGTTTGATTCTGCCCCCCAGTGGCTGCTTGAGGCCCTGCCTGCCGTTTCCGGCGGACATGCTGCGTTGGCGGTTGCGCAGCTCGCCGAGGCTGGAATGCTCGGCAAGGGCGGCTTCGCGCTGACCAGCCCGGCCTTTGCCAATGGCGAGCCGCTCGATCCCAGCTTCACGGCTGACGAAGAGGACTCCGTCGCGCCGCCGCTCGAATGGTCGGCACCGCCTTCCGGCACTCAGGAGCTGGCCCTGATCGTGGAAGACCCGGCCGGCCGTGGGGGCGAAGCGACCTGCCACTGGCTGGTGTGGGGTCTTGCCGGCCAGCGCGGCAAGCTGCTCGAAGGCGAGGTTCCACCCCGGGTGGGCAAGAACGCCAAACGCAATTCC
Organism: Erythrobacter sp. 34-65-8; assembly: GCA_002278985.1. GTDB lineage: Bacteria > Pseudomonadota > Alphaproteobacteria > Sphingomonadales > Sphingomonadaceae > 34-65-8. Next base: position 2,894 of record NCJP01000041.1, on the reverse strand, counting down.
GAGTGGCTCCTGCCGGAGCCCCCGCATGACGATCCGCCCCATTCATACGTATTCCAGCTCTTCGCACTGGACTTGCCGCTCACCTTGATGCCGGGTGCAAGTCGCGGGGATCTTGTCTCGGCCCTCAAGGGCCACGTACTCGCTGCCGCCCTGCTCACCGCGACTTATGCGCGTGAGGAGGAAGGCGAGGACTGGGACGGGGAAGATTTGGAATAACCAGACTACGAAAGGAACAATACTATGGCTGGCAATAACGCACTCCAGAAACCGGTCACTCTGACCGCCGATCTCGAAGCAGTGGTGGGCAAGGGTCCGATGACCCGCGCCCAGGTGACGTCCAAGGTGTGGGAATACATCAAGGCCAATGACCTGCAGGACACCAAGGACAAGCGCCAGATCAATCCCGATGCCAAGCTCGGCGCGGTGATCGGCAAGGACCAGATCTCGATGTTCAAGATGACCGCTGCGGTTTCCAAGCACCTCAGCTGATTGTCTTACGGTGTGCGGCGGAGCGGCCAGTCGGTTGCTCCGCCCGCCCACAGTGCCAGCCAGATTACCAGCGGCTGCGCCATCATTCTCGGCACGTGATAGGCGAGGCCCAGCCCGCCGTCAGCCTTCGCCATGTCCAACGCGAAATGGTTGATGTTGGCTGGCCAGACACACAGCGCGTAGAGCGCAAGCCCGATCCCCGCCCAGCGGCGCACCTGTGCTGACCACGGCTGCACCAGCCCGGCAGCACCGGTCAATTCCGCAACCCCGCTCCAGAAGACGACCTGTTCAGGCCAGGGAACCGCTTCCGGCATGATCCCCAGGAACGGCTCTGGCCGGAGCAGGTGCATGATGCCGGCAAAGACATAGAACAGCGCCAGGACCCAGCACAGCGCGGTGCGCACCCTTTCCCGCCTCTGGCCAGCCATCGGGCTTTCCTCCCCCCGGAGATGCGTTAGAACGAACGGCAACCTAGCCTGCTTTCCGGAGATATCCGCCATGAAATCGTTTGCCCTAGCCAGCGTGGCCCTGATCGCACTTGCCGCCGCTCCTGCGTCTGCGAGCACGCCTGAGCAGATCGCCGAGGCCGCGCTCAAGGCTGCGCCGGTGTTCGATGGCCACAATGACCTGCCCAACCAGCTGCGGGTGCGTTACCGCAATGTGATCGGCGGTTTCGATCTGGTCGATACTACCGTGTTGCCGCCGGAGCAGGCCGAGATGCGGCCGCTCCACACGGACCTGACCCGGCTGCGGAAAGGCAGGGTGGGGGCGCAGTTTTGGTCAGTCTATGTGCCCGCCAACACCAGTGAGCCTGAGGCGATCCGGGCCACGCTGGAACAGATCGACGTGACCAAACGCCTGATCGCCAGCAATCCCCGCGACCTGCAGTTCGCGCTGACCGCGCGTGACGTCGAGGCGTCGATCAAGGCCGGCCGGATCGCCTCCCTGCTGGGGATCGAGGGTGGCCATTCGATCGGCGACAGTCTGGCGGTGCTGCGCCAGATGCACGAGCTGGGCGTGCGCTACATGACACTCACCCATTCGCGCACCTTGTCGTGGGTGGACAGCGCCACAGATACGCCGAAGCATGGCGGGCTGAACGATTTCGGCCGCGCGGTCATCCGCGAGATGAACCGGCTGGGAATGCTGGTCGACCTCAGCCATGTGAGCGAGGAAGCCATGCACGACGTGCTCGACGTGGCAAAGGCGCCGGTGATCTTCAGCCATTCGGGTGCGCGGGCGGTCAATGGCCATGCGCGCAATGTGCCGGACTCGGTGCTGTCCCGGCTCCCCCGGAATGGCGGCGTGGTGATGGTGGTGGGCCTGCCCGGTTTCCTCAGCGAACCGGCGCGGCAATGGTTCGGCAACCGCCAGGCTGAAAAGGCCCGGCTCGAAGCGCTCTGGCTGGGCCAGCCGAAGGAAGTCGAAGCGCGCCTGAAAGCGTGGGACGATGCCAACCCCCTGCCGCTGGCGACGATTTCGGACATGGCGGACCATGTCGATCATGTGCGCAAGGTGGCCGGGATCGACCACATCGGCATTGGCGGGGACTATGACGGGATGCCGACCGGCCCTGTCGGGATGGAAGACGTGGCGGGTTACCCGGCGCTGTTTGTTGAGCTCGCGCGGCGCGGTTATTCGCAGGCCGACCTGGAGAAGATTTCCCTGCGCAATGCCCTGCGGGCTATGCGCCAGGCTGAAACCTATGCCGCCAGCGTCAAGGATATGGCTCCGGTAGAAACGCCCGTGGCCCTGCAGGAGTAAACGGCGGCCCCGCTGAGCGCCGGGCTTACGGTTCGACTGTAGCCGGTTCGGAAGGCTGATCGCCGCGCTCTGCAGCAACCGAATCGACCGAACTCTGGCTGACTGTTTCCCCTTGCTCAAGCTGCTGTTCGATCCGGCCGGTGGCCGTGCCTTCGCTCTCCACCGGGTCCTGGGTCAGTGCCCCGGTGACCCAGATGACCGTTAGCGCGACAATCGCCGGCAGGGTGCTGATCAGCAGCACCCAGCGCATCGCCCCGGTGGTTTCACCGGCGCGGGCCTCGTCGGTATCGATGTGGGTTTCCTGTCCTTCGCGGTGCATGGTCGTGGCCTCCTGTCCTGTTGGATCCAGCCAACAGAACGGAGACGCAGGTCAAACGTTCCGGTTCAGTCCCGCAGCAGCTCGTTGATGGCAGTCTTGGAGCGGGTCTGCGCGTCCACCGTCTTGACGATCACCGCGCAGTAAAGGCTCGGTCCGCCCTTGGGATCGGGCAGGGCGCCGGGCACGACCACGGCATAAGGCGGCACCTTGCCGCGGTGAACTTCGCCGCTGGCGCGGTCGATGATCTTGGTCGAAGCGCCAAGATAGACACCCATGGAAAGCACCGCGCCTTCGCCGACTTCGACCCCTTCGGCCACCTCGG
>NCJP01000252.1 GCA_002278985.1 Erythrobacter sp. 34-65-8 | reverse complement strand
GCTATCCCCGCGCACGGCAATCGAGCCGAGCGCGACCCATATTCCGGCGCGACTGGCGGCTTCGCGCACGGCTGCCAGGACCGGATCGCTTGCTTCGTCAACAATATGGGGCGCGGCGCGGGCCCGGTCGCGATCAAGCAGGCCCGACATCTCCGGCGTGAAAAGCATGGCCGCCCCGCCCTCGGCCGCGCGACCGATCGCTTCGGTCAAGGCCGCAGCATTCACCCCCGGGTCGATCCCGGAAGTCATCTGGAGAACGGCGATCCGGGTCATTCAGCCTGCCAGCAGCGCGTCGAGCTTGCCGGCGCGGTCCAGCGCCTGGAGATCGTCGGAACCGCCGACGTGGAGGTCGCCGATGAAGATCTGCGGTACGGTCCGGGCCGAGGGGGCACGCTCCATCATCTCGGTGCGCTCCTTCCCGCCAAAGGTGATGTCATGCTCGTGATACGCTGCACCCTTGCTGTCGAGCAGGGCCTTGGCGCGGACGCAGAAGCCGCAGCCGAACTTGGTGTAGATGTCGATCCTGGGGGCAGCCATGAAAAAATCCTCGCGAATCGTAAGGGCGGTTGTGCTTGAAACCGGATGTCTGCCACTTATCTGGGCATTGGACGCGAACGCCGCAACGGGTTCGTGTCCGGCAACCGCCGGGTGCCCCATTGCGGGGCTCGGCATCTGACAAATTGCTCATGAAGAGGATTTGAATCATGTCCCGTTTTGATCTTACCCCATATCGCCGCTCCACCGTGGGCTTTGACCGCCTGTTCGACCTGCTCGAGAACCAGGCTCGCCTCAACGGCGGCGACAATTACCCCCCGTTCAACATCGAAAAGCGGGGCGAGGACAGCTACCGCATCACGCTGGCCGTGGCGGGCTTCCGCGCCGCCGATCTCGACATCACCGCGCAGCAGAACCTGCTGGTCGTGCAGGGCAAGAAGCGCGAGGAAACGGTTGACGGAGAGATACTGCATCTTGGCATTGCCAATCGCGGGTTCGAGCGGCGCTTCGAACTGGCGGATTATGTGCGGGTCGAACACGCAGACCTGGCTGACGGGCTGCTGGTGATCGATCTGGTGCGCGAAGTGCCGGAAGCGATGAAGCCGAAGAAAATCCTGGTTGGCGGGCAGCGTCCGCTTGAAGTCGTCAAGGATGACACGTCCAGCGCAGCGTAAACCAGGCCGCGCTTGCCCCTGAACATGAAAAGCCCGCTTCGCAGGAAGCGGGCTTTTTCGTGGAGCCCTTCAGATGCTGAAGGGTATGGAGGCGGACCGTGGGCCCGCCTCCGCGACGCTAGGCCGCCTCGTTTCGGGTCTGACCGTCCGGGTCGCAGAAGACGATCAATCCCGAGACAAGCTCGTAATCTGGCAGGAAGACAACGGCGCAATTTTCCGCCCCGCTCCCTAACGGACTTCTAGTGCGGCAAAACTATCAAAAGATAAAGTGTAAGCGTCAAAAAATCACTAAAACGCTGTTATCCGTAGTTCTACGGACCTAGACCAGTCTCGACTGCCGCAGGGCGGCGGCGATGAAGCCGGCGAACAACGGATGCGGCGCGAAGGGCTTTGACTTGAGCTCAGGGTGGAACTGGACGCCAATAAACCAGGGGTGATCGGGACGTTCGACGATCTCCGGCAGCAGCCCGTCGGGCGACATCCCCGAAAACACCAGCCCGTCACGCTCCAGCGGCTCCCGATAGGCCGCGTTAACTTCGTAGCGATGGCGGTGCCGTTCCGAAATGCGTGCTGCGCCCCCGTAGACGCCGGAGACATGGCTGTTGCCCGTCAGCACGGCTTCATAGGCGCCGAGCCGCATGGTGCCGCCCAGGTCGCCCCCGGCCTCACGCTTCTGCAGGCCTTCCGCCGTCATCCATTCAGTGATGAGCCCCACGACCGGCTGATCGGTCGGGCCGAACTCGGTCGAACTGGCATTGGCGTTGCCCGCCGAGCGTGCCGCTTCGATGCAGGCCATCTGCATCCCCAGGCAGATCCCGAAGAACGGGACATTGCGTTCCCGCGCGAACCGGACGCTGGCGATCTTGCCTTCCGAGCCGCGCTCGCCGAACCCGCCGGGCACCAGGATCGCGTGCATCGGCTCCAGTTGCGCCGCGATGGCGTCGTCATCCTGCTCGAACACTTCGGCGTCGATCCATTTGATCTTCACCTTGACCCGGTTGGCCATGCCGCCGTGGACCAGTGCCTCGTTCAGTGACTTGTAGGCATCCTGCAGCCCGACATACTTGCCCACCACCCCGATCGTCACCTCGCCTTCGGGATTTTCGTAGCGATCGACGATATCATACCAGCGCGACAGGTCCGGTGCCGGAGCATCGGTGATGCCGAAGCCGCGCAGGACCTCATCGTCGAGCCCTTCGCCGGCAACATGAACCTGGTGAAACCTGTTCCCGGCTTT
>NCJP01000040.1 GCA_002278985.1 Erythrobacter sp. 34-65-8 | reverse complement strand
TGATTCCGGTAGAGTGCGTGATCCGCAATTATGCTGCCGGTTCTTTAGTGCGCCGTCTGGGTGTCAGCGAAGGGCAGCAAGGTTTATATCGAAGGCCAGCTCCAGACCCGCAAATGGCAGGACCAGCAGGGCAACGACCGCTATTCAACCGAAGTGGTCCTGCGCGGTCCCAACTCGGTCATGACCATGCTTGATGGCGCCCAGGGTGGTGCCGGTGGCGGTGCCGGCGGTGGTGGCGGCCAGCGCAGCGGTGGCTACGGCGGCGGCGCTCCGGGTGGCCAGTCGGGCGGCGGCCAGGGTGGCGGCGGCTGGAACCAGGGCGGCGGCGCAGCCTCGGGCGGCGGCTCCAACTACGACGATCTCGACGACGATATTCCGTTCTGATCAGGTCTTCTTCAGCGCCGCAAGTGCATCCGCCAGGGGGCCGCGCGGGGTATCGTCCGTGACGATTCCGGCGGCTTTCCGCGCCGCGTCGGCATCGGGGCCTTCGGCGTAAGGATCGATGGCCAGCGCCAGGGTTTGTGCCACGGCTTCGCCCAGATCGAACATGTCGCCGTCGTATTCGATGTCGTCGAGTTCGTCGCCGGCGAGCTCGATCTCGATGTCGGCCTGATCCGGCAGTTCGCGTGTCGGCACGAACCGGAAGGACAGCGGTTCGCGCACGGTGTGGGCGAAGTCCTCACCCGAAACGGCGCAGGCCTGCACCAGATCGGCCTCCAGCCTGCCTTCCACGGCGACCGCGCTCCCGGCATCGACCAGTTCGACCCGCGCGATAAGGCGTTCAACGGCGCTGATCGCGAACCGGCGGGCCAGTGCGGCGCGCTCTGCGTCGGAGGCGACGATTTCCATCGGACCTGCGGGCAGCGGCTTGCGCCGGACCATGCGGGTCAGTTCTCCCGCCGTCATAGGGCAATGTCTGCGCGCAGTACGGCTTCGGCGTCGGTTTCGGCCAGACGCTGGGCAAAGGCCGCCAGCCTGGTCGCCACCGGCAGGCTGCCGCCGGGAATGGCCATGTTGCGATCAATCACCACCGTCATCTGTGAAACGTCGCCGTTCGCTTCGCGCAGCGCGCCAAGGCGCCCTCCGAGGACGGAGACCAGCTTGCCCACTTCCTTGCCAAGGGTGGGATCGCCCATGCCGGTTTCGCGCAGCTGCCCGTCCATGTCCGCGACGAACAGCTCCGTCAGCCAGGTGCTGCCAGGCCGCAGGGCCTCTTCCCGCTCCATCCGCAACAGGACCATCGCGAGCACCAGCGTGATCATGTCGAACCGGCCCTGGACCGTATCGGGCACATGGCATTCATCATACCATGCCGGATCACGGGAAAGGGCGACGACGCGGTGCCACAAGGGGCGCAGGGCCTCGGCTGGATCGGGTTCGCGGCGAAACAAGGTTTTGAGGAAGGTCATGGCGCTTATGTAGGGATGCCGGCGTTCATCGGCAATTCAAGCCGCGAACTCCATTCGCAGCCCCGTTGCCAGCCGCGCCACCTGCCCCTAAGGCTGTGGGCGAAATCACGGCTGGCGCGTGCCTCAGGGCGCATCCGGCAACCAAGGGAAGACATTCGATGCACGCAGGCAAGGCTTTGGGCGCCGCTATAATGATGGCAGCCGCACTCGGCTTGGGCGGTTGCACCGCAATCCGGGAAAGCCGCGGATACATTCAGGATGCCGCTCTGGTCGGCAGCATCCAGCCGGGGATCGACAACCGCCAGTCCGTCACCGCCACGCTTGGCCGCCCGAGCTTTACCAGCCAGTTCGGCGAGCCGACCTGGTATTACGTGTCGAGCGTGACCGGGCGCGCGCCGTTCGGCCGCCCTTCGATCCGCAACCATTCGGTCCTGGCTATCCAGTTTGACGCTGCGGGCAATGTCGCTTCGGCGCAGAACACCGGGCTTGATCAGGTCGCCTTCATCAGCCCTGACGGCGATGCCACCCCGACGCTGGGCCGCGAACGGAGCTTCTTCGAAGATCTGTTCGGCAATATCGGCCAGGTCGGTGCACCCGGAGCGGGTGCTGGCGGCGCGGGTGGTCCGGGCGGCTGAGGCGGGCGTTGCGCCCATTCGCTTGACCGGTTCGCAGCAAGCCCCATATCCGGGCGCATGAGCGAACATTCCTCGGCCCACGGGCTTGTCCCCTGGCACGGCACCACCATCGTTGGCGTAAAGCGGCACGGCAAGACCGTGATCGCAGGCGACGGCCAGGTTTCCATGGGCAACACTGTGATGAAGCCGAACGCCCGCAAGGTGCGGCGGATCGGAAAGGACGGCAGCGTCGTGGCCGGCTTTGCCGGAGCGACCGCCGACGCCTTCACTCTGTTCGAACGGCTGGAAAAGAAGCTGGAGCAGTATTCCGGCCAGCTGATGCGGGCTGCGGTCGAGCTGGCCAAGGATTGGCGGACCGACAAGTACCTGCGCAATCTCGAAGCCCTGATGATCGTTGCCGACAAGGACGTGCTGCTGGTGCTGACCGGCAACGGTGACGTGCTGGAGCCGGAGGGCGGGATTACCGCGATCGGCAGCGGCGGCAACTATGCCCTGGCCGCTGCCCGCGCACTGGTGGATTACGAGGAAGACGCCGAGGTGATTGCCCGCAAGGCCATGCACGTCGCGGCGGAAATCTGCGTGTTCACTAACGACAACGTCACGCTCGAAACCGTCTGAGCACATCGGAACCCCATGACAGAAGCCCTCACTCCCAAAGCCATCGTCGCTGCGCTCGACGAGCACATCATCGGGCAGCGTGATGCCAAGCGCGCCGTCGCCGTGGCCCTGCGCAACCGCTGGCGGCGCCAGCAGCTCGGCCCCGAACTGCGCGACGAGGTCACGCCCAAGAACATCCTGATGATCGGCCCGACGGGCTGCGGCAAGACCGAGATCAGCCGGCGGCTGGCCAAACTGGCCGATGCGCCGTTCGTCAAGGTCGAGGCGACCAAGTTCACCGAGGTCGGCTATGTCGGCCGCGATGTGGAGCAGATCGCCCGCGACCTGGTCGAGGAAGCGATCCGGCTGGAGAAAGAGCGCCGTCGCGAAGCCGTGCGCGAATCGGCCAGTAAGGCGGCAATGGACCGGCTGCTGCGCGCGCTGGTGGGCGAGAACGCCAGCGAGGCCACGCGTGAGGCGTTCCGTCAGCGGATTGTCGAAAATGCGATGAACGATGTCGAGGTCGAAATCGACGTCGAGGATGCGCCGCAAATGCCATTTGAGGTGCCCGGAATGCCGGGCGGGGCGAGCATGATCAACCTTGGTGACATGCTGGGCAAGGCGATGGGCCGCCAGAATCTGAAGCGCCGCAAGCTCAAGGTGCCCGACGCATGGGACAAGCTCGTCGACGAGGAAGCGGAAAAGCGGCTCGACCAGGATGATGTCGCCCGGGTTGCGCTGCAAAATGCCGAGACCAATGGCATTGTTTTCCTTGATGAAATTGACAAGATCGCGGTCAGCGACGTGCGCGGCGGCTCGGTCAGCCGCGAAGGCGTGCAGCGTGACCTCTTGCCGCTGATCGAGGGCACGACCGTGGCCACCAAGTATGGCCCGATGAAAACCGACCATGTGCTGTTCATCGCCAGCGGCGCCTTCCATGTCGCCAAGCCGAGTGACATGCTGCCCGAACTCCAGGGCCGCCTGCCGATCCGGGTCGAACTGCGCGCCCTGACCGAGGAGGATTTTGTCCGTATTCTCGGCGAGACACGCGCCAACCTGGTCGAACAGTACCGGGCCCTGCTCGCCACCGAGAAGGTGACGCTCGACATTTCGCAGGATGCGGTTGCCGAGATCGCACGGATCGCGGCCCAGGTGAACGAGACCCTTGAAAACATCGGTGCGCGCCGGCTGCAGACAGTGATGGAGCGCCTGCTTGAGGAAGTGAGTTTCGAGGCCGAGGAGCATGGCGGCGAGACAGTGAGCATCGACGCCGCCTATGTGCGCGACCGTCTGTCGGACCTCGCCGGGAACAGCGACCTCAGCAAGTATATCCTGTGAGCCCCGCGGTTCGCGATTCGCAGGCCATGATCGCGGGGATGGCACCTCAGCTTGACCCGCACCGCTGGGCTTTCGTTGCGGTGACGCCGGACCGCGCCCCGGAACTGCTCGGCGCGGCACTGGGCACCTTTCGCGAGCACGAGGGCGTAAGCGCCATCGTGCCGGCGGCATTGGCCGCAGATGCGCCGACTTTCGCCCGGATCACGCTCACCGTCCACTCCGACCTGGAAGGGGTCGGGCTGACAGCGGCGGTGGTGACCGCACTGGCCGATGCGCAGATTGCCTGCAACGTCGTCGCCGCACTGCATCATGACCACCTGTTCGTGCCATCCGACCGCGCTGATGACGCACTGGCGATCTTGCAGGCTCTCGCCGCCGGTGCGAAGGTGGCGTAACAGAGGAGAGAGATCATGCCGGGCGGTCACTGCCATTGCGGGGCCATCCGCTACAGCTTCCAGGGGGGGGTGCGCCATTCCTCGGTCTGCCATTGCGAGGATTGTCGCCGCTGCGCCGGTGCGGCAGGGGTGGCGTGGATCGCCGTCGCGGCGGATGATTTCGCGATCGAGCAGGGCAAGCCGAAGCTCTACCGCTCGTCCGCCGATGCAGAGCGCTATTTCTGCGGCGACTGCGGAACCGGGCTCTATTACGTCAACGAAAACGTCCTGCCCGGGCTGGTCGATATCCAGACCGTCACGCTCGATGATCCCGAGCTGTTCCCGCCGCAGGTCCATGTCCAGCTGGCCGATGCGCTGAACTGGGAAGCGGGCCTCGCCGAATTGCCCGGTTTCGACCGCTTTCCCGGCGCCGACTAGCTTACTCCGCTGCCTGCTCCAGCGACTCGCGTTCGTTCAGCTGGCGGGCCCACATTTCGGCATAGAGCCCGTCGCGCCGCAGCAGCACGCTGTGGGTGCCGCGCTCTGCCAGAAGCCCCTGATCGAGGACCAGAATCTCGTCCGAATCGGCGATGGTCGAGAGGCGGTGGGCGATTGACAGGGTGGTGCGGTGCTCGCTGACCCGCCTCAGAGTGGTGAGAATGTCCTGCTCGGTGCGGGTGTCGAGCGCGCTGGTGGCCTCGTCCAGCACAACGATTGGCGGGTCCTTCACCAGGGTCCGCGCAATCGCGACCCGCTGCTTCTCGCCGCCGGAGAGCTTGAGCCCGCGTTCGCCCACTTCGGTGGCGAAGCCCTGCGGCAGGCGTTCGATGAACGGCAGGATCGACGCATCGCTCGCGGCGCGAAGCACGTCGTCCTCGCTCGCCTGATCGCGGCCATAGGCAATGTTGTAGCCGATCGTGTCGTTGAACAGGACAGAATCCTGGGGGACGATCCCGATCGCTGCGCGCAAGGATGCCTGGGTCACCGATGCAATGTCCTGCCCGTCAATCAGGATGCGGCCGCTCCACGGATCGTAGAAACGGAACAGCAGCCGCGCGATCGTGCTCTTGCCCGCGCCGGATGGCCCGACAATGGCGGTGCGCGAACCTGCCGGAACCTCGAAACTGAGGCCATGGAGGATGGTCCGGTCACGGTCGTAGCCAAACACGACATTCTCGAAGGTCACGGTCGGCTGGCGAATTGTCAGCGCGGGCGCGCCGGGCACGTCGCGCACTTCGATCGCGGTGTCCATCAGCTTGAACATCGCGCCCATGTCGACCAGCCCCTGGCGGATCGTGCGGTAGACCCAGCCCAGCATGTCGAGCGGGCGGAAGAGCTGCATCAGGTAGGTGTTGACGAACACGAGGTCGCCCACGGTCAGTTCGCCCTTGCTCCAGCCCCAAACGGTCCAGGCCATCGCGCCGGCCATCAGCAGGTTGGTGATCAGCGACTGGGTGATGTTGAGCAGGCCGAGCGAGTTCTCGCTCTTGATCGCAGCGCGCGCATAGGCGCCCGCCGCGCTGGCATAGCGGGCTTCCTCGCGCGATTCCGCGCCGAAATATTTGACCGTTTCGTAGTTGAGCAGCGAATCGACCGCCCGGTCGAGCGCGCGGCCATCGAGGTCATTCATCTCCCGCCGAAGCTGGGTGCGCCATTCGGTGATCCAGCGGGTGACCGCGATATAGGTTACCACCGTCAGCCCGGTCGCGGCGACCAGTTCCCAGCCGAAGTTGAGCCAGAAGATCACGCCCACCGCGACCAGTTCGATGATGGTCGGAGCGATGTTGAACAGCAGGAAGTAGAGCATCTGGTCGATGCTCTTGGTGCCGCGCTCGATCGTTTTGGTCACTTCCCCGGTGCGGCGGGAGAGATGGAAACGCAGGCTGAGCCGATGCAGCCGGGCGAACACGTCCTCGGCCAGCCGCCGGGTGGCGTCCTGCCCGACCCGCTCGAACGTGATGTTGCGCAGGTTGTCGAACGCGACGCTGGCGAAGCGCCCGGCGGCATATGCCAGCACCAGCGCCATAGCGACCATTGCCCCCTCGTTGCCGGGTGTGGTCATCGCATCGACAGCGTATTTGTAGGCAAAGGGCAAGGTAATGATGGTGGCCTTGGCCAGCAACACGAACACGAACGCCCCGACAATCCGCCAGCGGAGGGCAGGTTCACCCTTGGGCCACAGATAGGGCAGGAACCGCCTGAGCGTCGCCCAGCTATCGTGATCGGCTGGCGTATCGGTTGGGTGGTCAGGCGGCATCGCGCCCATGTGGGGTAGTCAGGCCGATTGAGCAATGACCCAGGGGATCGTTACAGCAGGCCGGGCACTCCGCCCGATCGTGTTCTTGACTCGAATCCTATGCCGGGCGGAGCATCGAACAGGATCTGGCGCGTGGCAAAGTCGATCGCGACGCGGTCGAAAATCCGCAGGTCGCGCATCCCCAGAATCATGGCCGGTTTTCCGGCGAGGCCCAGTTGCGCGAAGGCCGGGCCGTCAGCGAACATGATGGGCAGGTTGTTGATCTGCATCTTGTCCAGCTTGAGCGAGCGGGCGACGCCGATCGAGCCGAGAATGTCGAAGCCGTTGACGTCCTTGTTGCTGACCAGCTCTCGCTTTCGCGCCCGCAGCTTGTTTTGCAGCGCCAAATTGCCGATGCTGGTCTGTGCGCCGGTATCGAGGATTACCGCCGTCTTCACATTGTCGATGGTCGCTTCGGTGATGATCAGCCGTCCGAGCTTGCGCCGGGCGCGAATGACGATGTCATAACCGCGGTTGCCGCCAAGAGCGGCCGCATCGTTGACAGCAATGGTGTTGTCGCGAAAATCGATCAGGACCCGAAGGTCCTGCAAGGTGTCGAGGCCGAGAATCCCGTCCGCACCAACATTGTGGGCAGCAAGCAGCGGGGCCTCCAGCCCGTCGAACACGCGGGCGGCGAATTCGAGCCCGTCCAGCATGACCAGTTCGACGGCCACCCGGCTGGCCATGCCCACGACGACGGCGTTCCCGGCAGATCGCAGGCCGAGCTGCTGTTGGATCCGGTCCGTCACCACGGTCGCTTCGGAACCCGTGTCGACCAGAAAGTCGTATGGCCCCTGGCCCTCGATCATGACCGGCACAGTCAGGCGATGGTAGCGGTCGGTCTGGCTTTCGACAATTTCTGTCTGGTCGGCGACAGCCTCGATCGGGGCTGGGGCCGGAACGCCGGAACTCGCCTGTGCCGCCAGGATCATGGCCGACGCGACAAGCAGATTTAAGGACATGGTCCGTCTCCTGTGCCGATAGGCAAGCAGCGCGGCACTTGGCTAGACTATCACACTAGCGGTAGGCCACCAACTGGCGTGGCCTCAGGGGACGGCGATGTCCCGCTGGCGGATCATTTCCCAGGATTCGAACAGATAGGTGCGTGCTACCAGCCACAGCGCTGCCAGGTAGGCCGCCCCGCCTAGCGGCACGAGCACTGCCAGCTGGGCAGCCGCCGACCACTCCGCCACTTCGCCGCGCACAAGCCAGACGGCGAGCGCCATCAAACCGCCCGCCAGCAGGATGGGCATCATCTCCCGTACCAGGGCTCGCCAGGCTAACCCGACTCGCGGGAGCACGAAAAACAGGGTGGCAAGCAGCAAGGCGGGTGTGCCGATCCACCATGCGTGGACAAATCCGGTGACGCCCTGATCCACCGTCAACGCGAACAGCAGCGGAAACAGCACTGCACCAAAAGTGTTGGTGGTGAGATAAACGCGCGGCAGACCCATCGCGTTGGTCGCGGGCGAGCAGACGATCTGCACTGCAAAGAACGGCATCGCCAGCGAAAGGCCGGCGACGATCGGGGCCATCTCTACCCACTTTTCACCGAACAGCAGGCGTACGGCCGGCTCGGCAGTGAGGGCCAGCCCGAAGTAGAGCGGCGTGGTGACCAGCAGCACGGTCCGCAGGGTTCGCAGGAAGTAGGGGGCCAGCGCCTTGCCGCTCTTGTGCAGTTCCGAATAGGCGGCATAGGCAACCTCGTTGACCGGAGGCAGGAACTTGCCGGTGATGATCAGCGTCAGGAACAGGGCATTGGTGTATAGGCCGAGCTCGTGGTTGTCGAAGGTGCGCCCGGCGATTACCACATCGCTCTGGCTCTGGATGATCCACATGAACTGGCACAGGGTCAGCGTGCCACCGAAGGTGATCAGGTCGCCGGCCCCGCGAAAATCGAATACCGGGCGCACCAGCACCCGCGCCGCAAGGGTCAGCCCGATTGCCCGGGTGGCAAACATGGCCACCGGGGCATAAACCAGCGCCCAGACGCCATATCCCCGCCAGGCGAGGACAAAGGCGATGACGCCGCCCACCGTGGCGCTGGCCAGATTGACCAGCCCCTGGTTGCGGAACTCGATTCTGCGGGCAAGCAGCTCCTGCGGTATCGCGGCGAACGGAATGGTCAGGAAGATGATTGCCTGGATCCGCAGCATGTCCGCCACCAGCGGCTCCCGGAAATAGGCGGCTGCCAGCGGGGCGGACAGGAACTGGATCGTCGCCAGACCGCCATTGAGCAGCAGCAGCAGGCCGAACACCTGCCCGATTCGCCGTTCGTCGACGTGATTCGTCTGGACCAGTGAGGTCGCGAAGCTCTGGCCGTTGAGGAAAGTGAGTGCCGTCAGCACGACCTGGCACATGGCATAGAGCCCATAATCCGCCGGATCGAGCAGGCGGACCACCGCTATAGTGGAGGTCCAGGCAATAACCTGCGCCAGCACCTGCGTACCCCAGCGCCAGGCCATGGCACTCCGCACGCGGCGCGCAAAAAGGGCATCGCTGCCAGGGGCAGGGGCGCCGGGATGAATCGATTCCGTCACGAATCTGGCCCTACGGGGGAATGATGAACATTCTCCGACCCTTAGAAGCGGGAGAATCAGGGGAATCGGGCTCGAAGCCGACGTCTGAGCACGAGGATTCGGTATCAGGCAACCGCTCGAGCCAGCTTCCAAACACCTAAAAAACGGCTGAATTCCGCCATTCCTGCATGGCAGCGAAATAAAATTGCAAAAACCCGTTGACCCGACTCAAACCCACCCATATATGGCCTCTCACCGACGCGGCGCTGACGGTTTCCACCGCCTCCATCGCTTCGGTCGCCAGCATAGACGGATAGCCGGTCCCCCGGTGTAAAATCGGGGAGCCATCGCTGTCCGCCTTTTAATGTCTCGGCGGCTCTTTGACATCGTTGGTTTTTGATGAAGGGACATGTGGGCGACGGCGCCCGGTCCGGGGGTTTTAAGGCTCCGGATACCGGTTAACTAAGCCGATTGCCACATCCTTCGCTCGCACCACGCGGGCGCTGGATGATGCATGTTCATTCGTATCCATTACGTTTGACAGTGCAGGTATCGGCTCCTTGAAGTTCGTGCCTTGCAGGTTGGCGGTCCTCGGACCGTGCCTGTTCGGTATGTATCACAAACATGAGAGTTTGATCCTGGCTCAGAACGAACGCTGGCGGCATGCCTAACACATGCAAGTCG
>NCJP01000251.1 GCA_002278985.1 Erythrobacter sp. 34-65-8 | reverse complement strand
GCGTAGCACACATCGGTGTGCTCCATCAGCGCGTCCCACTCGGCGCGGGTCTTGCTCTTGAACAGCGCGGTCAGCTTGTCCTTCAATGCGCCCCACTGGCTGCGGTCATGCTGGGCATCGAACGCGGTATCGTCCTCCAGCCCCGCAAGGCGGCGCAGCTCGGCGTAGAACTGCGGCTCGATGCTGCCGATGGAGACGAACTTGCCGTCCGCCGTTTCGTAGGTGTCGTAGAAGTGCGCCCCGGTGTCGAGCAGGTTGACGCCCAGCTCTTCCGACCACACGCCGACGTTCTTCATCCCGTGCATCATGCTCATCAGCACGGCGGTGCCATCGGTCATGGCGCAGTCGATCACCTGCCCCTCCCCGCCGCGCGCGACATTGAGCAAGGCGTTGACCATCCCGAAGGCGAGCATCATCCCGCCGCCGCCGAAGTCGCCCACCATGTTGATCGGCGGGGTCGGCTTGCCGCCCGCACGGCCGAAATGCGCCAGCGCGCCGGCCAGCGCGATGTAGTTGATGTCATGCCCGGCAAAGGGGGCATAGGGGCCGGTCTGGCCCCAGCCCGTCATCCGGCCATAGACCAGCTTGGAATTGTCCTTGAGCAATTCTTCCGGGCCCAGGCCGAGCCGCTCCATCACGCCGGGGCGGAACCCCTCGATCACCCCGTCAGCACTGGCGGCCAGCTTGCGCGCCAGCGCCACGCCTTCGGCGGTCTTGAGGTTGATCGCAATCGACTTGCGCCCGCGCGCCAGCACGTCCTTCGACGTGACCGGCTGCGAGCCGCCGCGCGAGCCGCTGGCCCGGTCGATCCGGATCACTTCGGCGCCGTGGTCGGCCAGCATCATCCCGCAGAACGGGCCCGGGCCGATCCCGGCGAACTCGACAATGCGGATGCCGCTGAGAGGCCCCGACATGCCTTACTTGCCCGTCCAGTTGGGCTTGCGCTTCTCGGCAAAGGCCGCTGCGCCTTCGCGCGCATCGGCGCTCATGAACACCTGCGGCAGCAGCTTGGCCTGCTCCTGCCACCGTTCACTGCGGGCCCAGCCGCGCGATTCCTCGATGATCTGCTTCGAGACACGGACCGCCAGCGGGCCGTTGGCACTGATGGACGCCGCCAGCTCCAGCGCGGCATCGAGCGCCGCGCCATCGGTCACGCGGTTGACCAGGCCCAGCTGGTGCGCGCGGGCGGCATCGATGAAGTCTCCGGTCAGCGCCAGTTCCATCGCCACCTTGTGCGGGATCAGGTCAGGCAGCAGCATCAGCCCGCCGGCCCCTGCGGCAAGGCCGCGCTTGGCTTCGGGAATGCCGAACTTGGCCCCGCTGTGCGCCACCACCATGTCGCAGGCGATCATCAGTTCGAGCCCGCCGGCCAGGGCATAGCCTTCCACGGCTGCGATCAGCGGTTTCTTCGGCGGTGCCTCGACCAGACCGCCGAACCCGCGGCCGGGGATGCTGGGCGATTCGCCGCGCAGGAAGCCCTTGAGGTCCATGCCGGAACAGAACGTGCCGCCCGCGCCGGTGATGATGGCGACCCGCAGATCGTCCTCGGAGTCGAGTCGGTCCAGCGCCGCAGCAATGCCTTCCGCGGCTGCCTTGTTCATCGCGTTCTTGGCTTCGGGCCGGTTGATCGTGATGATCAGGACGCCTCCGAAATCCGTATTCCGCACTTCGGTCAGCAGCTCTTCCGACATTGCCTCACTCCCATTTTTGATTGCAACTGAGTTCTTGCCGTGTTGCTGGCCAAGGTTTACGGACACGTCAACTGCATTTTCGACAGGCGAGAGGAATTGGATATGGCCGAAGCTTACATCATCGACGCAGTGCGGACCCCGCGCGGGATCGGCAAGCAGGGCAAGGGTGCGCTGGCAGCGCAGCATCCCCAGCACCTCGCCGCCACCGTGCTCAAGGCCATCAAGGACCGCAACAACCTCGATACCAAGACCGTCGATGACGTGATCTGGTCAGTCTCCACCCAGGACGGCTTGCAGGCGGGCGACATGGGCCGGATGGCCTCGCTCGACGCAGGTTACGACATTACCAGCAGCGGCATGACGCTGGACCGGTTCTGCGGCGGCGGGATTACCTCGGTCAACCTGGCCGCAGCGCAGGTGATGAGCGGCATGGCCGATTGCGTGGTTGCAGGCGGCACCGAGATGATGAGCCTGACCGCGCAGATGGCCAAGGAGAAGATGCAGGCCGGCCTCAAGCCGCCGATGATGGGCAGCTACAACGAGCGGCTGCAGAAGGTTCACCCGCAGAGCCACCAGGGCATCTGCGGCGATGCCATTGCCAGCATGGAAGGTTTCACCCGGGCCGACCTCGACGACGTCGGCTACCGCATCCCTGGCGCGCAGGTCTTCAGCGGCACCCAAGAGTACGTGCCGGACCTGATTCAAGGCGTGCCGATCGCGATCTCGGTGG
>NCJP01000250.1 GCA_002278985.1 Erythrobacter sp. 34-65-8 | reverse complement strand
CTACGGCACGGCCAATTCCAATCAGATGATGATGGAAATGATGGGGCTGCATATTCCCGGTGCGGCCTTCATCCAGCCCGGCACCCAATTGCGCCAGGCGCTGGACCGGGCAGCGGTGCACCGGGTGGCCGAGATCGGGCACAAGGGCGATGACTGGCGTCCGCTTGGCCATTGCGTTGACGAGAAGGCGATCATCAATGCCGCTGTCGGCCTGCTCGCCACCGGAGGATCGACCAACCATGCGATCCATATTCCCGCGATGGCGCGGGCAGCCGGGGTCATCTTCGACTGGAATGACCTGTCCGAACTGTCCTCTGCCGTGCCGCTGATCGCCCGGGTCTATCCCAACGGCGCGGGCGACGTGAACCACTTCCATGATGCGGGCGGGATCGGCTTCGTCGTCGGTGAACTGCTCGAAGCAGGCCTCGCCCACCGCGATATCATGACAGTCGGCACGGGCGACCTGTCGGAATACGCGCGCGAGCCGGGGTTGGATGGAAACCTCCAGGAAGGAGGGGCGCTCGTATGGCGCGATGTCGGGGATAGCGCCGACCTTGAGATGCTGCGGCCCGTATCGAAACCGTTCCAGCCCGACGGGGGCATGCGGCTGGTCACCGGCAACCTGGGCCGGGCCTGCTTCAAGTCATCCGCAGTCGAAGAGTCACGCTGGACCATCGAGGCGCCCTGCCGCGTGTTCGAGGACCAGCCGAGCGTTGCGGCCGCGTTCAAGGCAGGCGAACTGGACCGCGACGTAATCGTGGTGGTCCGCTTTCAGGGGCCGCGCGCCAACGGCATGCCCGAACTGCACAAGCTGACCCCGCCGCTCGGCGTCCTGCAGGATCGCGGCTACCGCGTCGCGCTGGTCACCGACGGGCGGATGTCCGGGGCCAGCGGCAAGGTGCCCGCCGCCATCCACTGCACGCCCGAGGCGCTCGGCGGCGGCCCCCTTGCCCGGCTGCGCGATGGCGACGTGATCCGGCTTTGCGCGGCAACCGGCGAGCTTTCCACCACCGCAGACCTTGCGGCGCGGGAGCCTGTGCCCGATCCGTCCGACGCCAATGGTACCGGGCGCGAGATCTTCGGCATGTTCCGCCGGTTTGCGGACGGAGCGGAACAGGGCGGCAGCGCCATGCTCGCCACAGCAGGACTGTAGAACGATGAACGCAATCGACACCCTGATGCGCGTCGCGCCGGTGATCCCGGTGATCGTGATCGACGAGATCGAACACGCCGTGCCCCTGGCCGAAGCCCTGGTCGCGGGCGGGCTGCGGGTGCTCGAGGTGACGTTGCGTACCGAAGCGGCGCTACCAGCCATAACCGCGATGAAGCAGGTTCCCGGCGCCATCGTCGGCGCAGGCACCGTCACCAACGCGCACGAATTGGACGCGGCGCTGGCAGCGGGAAGCGAATTCATCGTCTCCCCCGGCCTGACCGAGCCACTTGGGCGTGCAGCCATCGCGAGTGGTGTCCCGTTCCTGCCTGGCATCGCCAATGCGGGCGACATCATGCGCGGGCTCGACCTGGGGCTCACCCGGTTCAAGTTCTTCCCCGCCATGGCCGCAGGCGGCCTGCCAGCCTTGAAGGCCCTCGCCGCGCCGTTTGGCCAGTGCCGGTTCTGCCCGACTGGCGGCATCGGGCCGGACAACGCCGGCGAATGGCTGGCGTTCGACTCGGTGCTGTGCGTCGGCGGAAGCTGGGTCTCGCCCAAGGGCACGCCCAACAAGCCAGCGATCGAACAGCTCGCCCGCGAGGCGGTGGCGCTGCGGCAGCGTTAACGCTTCCCCCAGCTTCGTCCCGCTATGGGATGCGGCGGAGGCGGTGCTGGCGCTAACTGCGCCATTCCAGCATATTGGTGCTTATGGACCCGATGCTCAAATGGATTGGCGGCGCGACCGCCGTGATCGTGCTGGCGCTGGGCACCGCAACGGTGGCCGGCAGCGCCTTCAGTGCAACTGAACCGGCAGAAGCTGTTTCGCTGAGCGAGGCCATTCCGGTTGATGCGGAGTTGGTAGCATCGGCCACTGCCCCGTCTGATCGCGCGGCCGCTATTTCGCAGCCCGCTGCCACTCAGGATACTGCCAAACCGGCGGACGAGCGGTTCGTCATCAAGCGCGTGTTGCCGATCGAGGGCCCGATCAAGTACGGTGAGTGGCACTGGAACGAGGAAGGCGTGCCCGAAGGCCCGCTGGTGGTGACGGTAGACCTTGAGGCCCGGGTCATCTCGGTGTTCCATCGGCGCAGCAGCCGTGCTGCTCGGCACGCAGGACCATCCGACCCCGCTCGGCACCTTCCCGATCCTGCAGAAGAAGCGCCACAATATCTCGTCGATCTACAATGTGCCCATGCCCTACACCATGCGGCTGACGTGGGACGGCATCGCCATCCATGCCTCTGAAGTCGAGAACGGCTATGCCAGCCACGGCTGCATCGGCACGCCTGAAGGGTTTGCTGCAAAGCTGTTTGCGGTTGCCGACAAGGGCGACAAGGTGATCATCACCCGCGGCAAGCGCATCGGCGTAGGCGACCCGATCGTTTCCTGACCTAACCGGTGGTGCGCGGGTTCTCGCGCGTGAACAGCCACGTCCGCTCACCCGCGGCATCGCGCGTGCAGCCAGCAATTCCCCCGATATTGCACCGCTGCCCGCGAAGCAGCGCGGACGCCATCTGGGCCGCCTCGCCGGTATCGAGTGAACCGCCCAGTGCCCGCGCGGCAGCCTGGATCACCCCGATGCGGACGAGGTTGGGCCCCGGCAAACCGGTGCGAAGGGCGGCGTAGGAAAAGCCGTCACCATGCGGCACCACGCATTGGCTCCATTCCCGCCCGACTGCGAATTCGAGCACGTTTTCAGCTTCGGCGAGCAGCGCCGCGCTGCGGGCCAGCCCCGGCACCACGACCCAGTCAGCCGCAGCGATAGCCTGGCGGACGCGGACCCGGTCAAACCGGGGATCCCCGTTCGACGGGTCGTCAACAAACGGCAATCCGCCAGCGCGGACCACCGCCTCCAGTTCCGCCCGGCGCCAGCCGAGCAGGGGACGCAGCAAGGGTCGGTCGCCATCAGGAACACGAGTTCTGGCCCGGATGCCGGCCAGCCCCCTCAGCCCGCTTCCCCGGTTAAGCCGCATCACCAGCGTTTCGGCCTGGTCATCCATCTGATGCGCGGTGAGAACGACCTCCAGCCCGCGCTCTTCCAGCCAGCCTCCCAGCGCGGCATAGCGGGCCGAGCGAGCACGGTGCTGGATATTACCCGTGCCCACTTCAACCTTCAGCACCCGGTGCGGGACCGCCAGACTGGCGCAGACCCGCCCCACCAGCGCCGCTTCGTCAGCGCTTTCAGGCCGCAGCCCGTGATCCACCGTAGCCGCCTCGATCATGTCGGGGAACGCGGCCTTGGCCAAGAGCAGCAATGCCATACTGTCCGGCCCGCCGGACACGGCCAGCCCCAGCCGACCTCCCTCAGGCCAGAGCTGTTCGAAATCCGCCCGGAAGCGGGCGACTAAATCGGGATCGATGCCGCTATCAATTGCAGGTCACCTTTTTCCGGTTTGCTTCATACTGGCCCGAAAGCCGCCCGGTGGCGAGCGCCGGATAGGTCTCAGCGAATTCCGCCAGGGCGATGCACGCGCGGTTGGTGTCCTTGAGGGCGATCATGGCTTCGGCCAGATAGAGCAGGCTGTCCCCGGCCCGGGCGCCGTTCTTGTCAGCCTGATAATTGCGCAGGAACCATGTCGCCGCATCGCGCGGCTTGCCATCGTCGAGGAACGCCCGCCCGAGCAGGTTGCGCCCGAAGGAAATCTGCGCGTGACGCGGATGCTTATCGACGTACAAAGCGAGTTGCTGCTGGGCTTCGGGATAGAACTTCGCATCCCACAGACGGAAGCCGTAACTGTATTCATCCCCGCCGGCATCGTCCGTCTGCGGCTTGGCGATGGCCTGAACGGCGGCAAGCCGCTGGGCCGAGGGGCCAGTCGCCGCTGGTGTGGCAGAAGGGCGTGTGGCGGTGCTTGCTGCGGGCACGGTCGTAGCGGGCACGGTAGCCGCCGGTGTGGCTGCCCCCCCGCCAATCGCCGGACCGGCAAGCGGCGCTGCAGGCGCTGCGCCGCTTTCCAGTGCAGTCAGCCGGCCCAGGACCTGAGTAAGCGCATTCGCGTTCTGCTCGGTCTGGGCGGTCAGCGTCTGGATCTGCGCTTCGAGCGCGTCAAGGCGGATGAGGATATCGGTAACCGCAGTCGTGCTCGGCGTGGCCGGGCCGGTACGCGCCGGGGCGCTGTTGTTGATCTCGGGCTCGAAAAAGCGGCCGTCTCCGCCCGGGAATACCTGCCGCTGAAGCGCGCGCACTTCAGCCTCGAGCTTGCGGATGCGGGCTTCGCCGGTCGCATCCTGGGCCAGTGCAGGGAAGGCGGTGACGCCTGTTGCCAGCATTGCAAGGGCGCCCACCATGGCGCGGCTGCTCCGGGTGATCATCGTTAATCTCGCTCCTCGACCGTCATCGTCCGCTACTATGCGGCGGCGGCGCCAACGCAAGCTGAACGACGGGTCTGTTCTGTGCCGAATTGGGGCACCTGTGTCGAGCCAACACCGCGCAAAAACGGGGGAAATTGTCAGCCGCTGGTGCCACCACGCGCCAGCAGATCCTGAGCCGAAACGGGCATGT
>NCJP01000249.1 GCA_002278985.1 Erythrobacter sp. 34-65-8 | reverse complement strand
CGGCCGCCTTGCGCGCCGCTTCGTTGAGGGCGGCATACTTCTTCTTGAACTGAGGCCGGTCCTGCGGGGTGTCTTGCCACACGCCGGCAGTATGGCCGGTGCCGACCCCGTCGAAAAAGGCGCTCATCTTGTCCATCCGCGCCTTGTTGCCCATCGCGGCATTGACCACCTGGGCCAGGCTTCCGGCGCCAGCCGGACCCATCAATGGGCGGGCGGAAATCAGGTTGGTGAAATAGAGCGCCGGGATCGCGCGCTGCTTCGCATGCTGGACCACCGGCGTGGTGCCGATGGCCAGATCGGGGCCGAATTCGCTGATCGCAGCAATGTCCTGTTCCAGGCTCGCGCGATACTGGACACGGGTGCCGCGGGCCTCCAGCCATTCCCGGTCCGGATCGGACCAGGATGTGCGTGGGCATGCGGTGCCGACATAGGGCACGTCCGCTCCACTTTCGATCAGCAGGCGTGCGACCAGCAGTTCCGAGCCTTCGTAGCCCGAAAGGGTGATCCGGCCCCGGATCGGGTTCGCCGCCAGTGCGCCGCGAACGGCCATGGTCATCCGGTCAATGGTGGCCTCGACCTTGCGCCGTTCGATGCCGCAGCTTTCGCCAATTGCTGCGAGCCAGGCGGCCGTTCCTTCAACACCGACAGGCGCAGAGCCGATCACATTGCGACCGGCTTTTTCGAATTCGCGCACGCTGGCGGTGTAGAAGGGATGGATCGCCGCCACCGCCGCGCAATCGAGCGCGCTGTAGAGCTCGCGCCATTCGCGGGTCGGGACGACAGGCCCGGCAGCGAGGCCGAGCGGTTCGAGCATCTGGCCGATGCTGACCGGATCGACCGGGAACATCTCCCCCAGCAAGGTAATGGTTGGCCGGTCCGGGCGGTTGTGCGGCGTCGCGACCGGCCCTTGCTCAGCCTCTTCGCGCGCATAGGCCAGCATCGCGCCAGCCAGCACGTCCTTCGCCTCGGCGTGGGTCGGAATGCCGAAGCCGGGCACGTCGATCCCGATGATCCGCACCCCGTTGATCTGCTTCTTGAGCAGTCGCAGCGGCACCCCGCTGGCGGTCGGCACACACAGGTTGGTGACGACGATGGTGTCGTACTTCTCCGGATCGGCCAGCCCTTCGACGGCCTCCTTGATGTCTTCGAACAGCTTGCCGGTGACCAGCGTTTCGGAGC
Organism: Erythrobacter sp. 34-65-8; assembly: GCA_002278985.1. Classification (GTDB taxonomy): domain Bacteria; phylum Pseudomonadota; class Alphaproteobacteria; order Sphingomonadales; family Sphingomonadaceae; genus 34-65-8. Next base: position 1,250 of record NCJP01000249.1, on the reverse strand, counting down.
TGAACGGCACGTAACCGACCGTCCGCCGCGCGCCGTAGAAGTGCGAGGTGAAAGTGAGGCCGTAAACGCAACAGGCCGAGCCGGAAAGAACCGTCGCCGTGCGCCGCATGCGCAGGCCGACCCGCAGGCTGCCGAAAGCCGGGCACATCGATTGCGGCTGGTCATGCGGACCGACCGGATAGTCTGCCGCGTAACGGTCGAGCACTTCGCTCTTGCCGGCCGCGCGGGCGGCTTCGCGCATGCGCTCCGCACCGCCATGGCACGCACCATCTGCCTCACTGGCAGGAGCAAGGTCGAACCGGTCAGGTTCGCGCGCCATGTCGGGGGCGAGGTCGCTCATGCCTCAGGCCTCGTCATAAATCACCTCGAGCGAGGGCTTGGCTTCGAAGGTTCCGCCGCGCATGTCTGCCTGAGTCGCCGGGATCAGCTCGACCTCGCGGCCCACCTGATCGGCGCTGAACAGGCCGAGCAATCCGTCCTGGCTCAGCGGCTTTGGCTGGCGGGGCGGCGCTTCGGCGACGTTGAGGGCGAGTTCCTCGAACAGGCCGCTCCATTGCCCGCCAGGCATGCCGATGATCTGGTAATTGGCCGACTTGCGGCGGATGTCCTCGTCCGCCGGAATGGCGCAAAGCACCGGGATGTCGACTGCCTGGGCGAACGCCTGCGCTTCGCCGGTTCCATCATCCTTGTTGATGATCATGCCAGCCACGCCGACATTCCCGCCCATCTTGCGGAAATATTCGACCGCCTGACAGACGTTGTTGGCGACGTAGAGCGATTGCAGGTCGTTCGAGCCAACCACGATCACTTTCTGGCACATGTCCCGTGCGATCGGCAGGCCGAAGCCGCCGCAGACAACGTCACCCAGGAAATCCAGCAGGACGTAATCAAAGCCCCAGTCATGAAAACCGAGCTTTTCCAGCAGCTCGAAACCATGGATGATCCCGCGTCCGCCGCAGCCGCGGCCCACTTCGGGCCCGCCCAGTTCCATCGCGAACACGCCGTCGCGCTGGAAGCAGACATCCTCGATGCGCACTTCTTCGCCGGCCAGCTTCTTGCGGGAAGAGGTTTCGATAATGGTCGGGCAGGACTTGCCACCGAACAGCAAGCTGGTGGTGTCGGACTTGGGGTCGCAGCCGATCAGCAGCACGCGCTTGCCCTGCTGGGCCATCATGTAGCTGAGGTTGGACAGGGCGAAGTCGATCAATCGGTAGCCGCCCGCAAACGGCACGCCGGGCTTCGCCCGGTCA
>NCJP01000248.1 GCA_002278985.1 Erythrobacter sp. 34-65-8 | reverse complement strand
CATCACCCTGCTTTCGGTGGGTGTGTTCGTGACCGTCGCCATCGGCGGGATCGTCGAGATTGCCCCGCTGTTCTGGATCGACAACACGATCGAGAAAGTCGAAGGGGTACGGCCCTACACCCCGCTGGAGCAGGCCGGGCGCGACATCTACGTCCGCGAGGGCTGCTACCTCTGCCACAGCCAGATGGTCCGCCCGTTCCGGGACGAAGTGGAACGCTACGGCCACTACAGCCTGGCAGCCGAGTCGATGTACGACCACCCCTTCCAGTGGGGTTCCAAGAGGACCGGGCCGGACCTGGCCCGCGTCGGCAACCGCTATTCCGACAGCTGGCATGTCCAGCATCTCAAGGATCCGCGAAGCATGGTGCCGGACAGCATCATGCCGAGCTACAGCTTCCTGGCCGAAACCGACCTCAAGCTGGCGGACCCGGCGGCGAATCTTGTTGCCCTGCGCCGCGTCGGCGTGCCCTACACCGACGAGATGGTCGAAAAGGCAGCGGACGATCTCAAGCTGCAGGCTGACCAGTTCGGCAACGTGGCCGATCTCAACGCCCGTTACCCCAAGGCGCAGGTCCGCGATTTCGATGGCGACCCGACCCGCATCACCGAAATGGACGCCCTGGTTGCCTACCTCCAGATGCTCGGCACGCTGGTCGATGTGAACAGCGCAGCCGCACAGCAGGAACTGGCGCAGGAGAAGGGGCGATGACCTTTTACGAAACCCTGCGCCACTTCGCTGACAGCTGGGGCCTGCTGGCCATGATGGTCATGTTCCTGACCCTGTGCGCCTGGCCGTTCCGGCCCGGATCGAAAGCCCGCAACCGGGCCGCTGCCAACCTGATCTTCAAGGATTCCGACGATGGCGAATAAACGGATCGATCAGCCGACCGGCACCGAGACTGTCGGGCATGAATGGGACGGGATCGAGGAACTCGACACGCCGATGCCGCGCTGGTGGCTGTGGACGTTCTACCTCACGATCGTGTGGGCGATTGCCTACGTGATCGCCTACCCCGCCTGGCCACTGATCAACAAGGGCACCGAAGGGATGCTCGGCTGGACCAGCCGCGGCCAGCTCGCGCAGGAAATGTCCGCCGCTGACGCAGCCCGGTCGGGTTTGCGGGAGCAGCTGGCCGTGACCGATATCGAGAAACTGCCCGGCCAGCCTGACCTGATGCAGCAGGCGGTTGCCGGCGGGGCAGCCGCATTCAAGATCCATTGCGCCCAGTGCCATGGTGCCGGTGGCGGCGGACTGCCTGGCGGGTTCCCCAACCTGGCCGACGACGAATGGCTGTGGGGCGGCGATCTGAAGGCCATCGAATACACGCTGGTCCACGGCATCCGCCAGCATGATGATCCCGCCACCCGCCAGAGCGCGATGCCCGGCTATGACGGGGTGTTCGACCAGAACCAGCTCAACGCAGTGGTCGATCATGTCCTCTCGCTGAGCGGCAAGGGGCCGGCCAACCCGGCCGGTGCCGAAATCTTCACCACCAATTGCTCGGTCTGCCACGGCCCGGCCGGCCAGGGTGACCGCACCCAGGGTGCGCCGACGCTGTCGAACGCCATCTGGCTTTACGGCAGCAGCCGCGAGCAGATTTCCCAGCAGATCCTGCGCCCCCGGATGGGTGTGATGCCCCGCTGGGCAGACAAGCTCGACGCGCCGACGATCAAGATGCTGGCAGCCTATGTCCATTCGCTGGGCGGCGGCGAGGAAACGCCGGTGATGGAGGCAGTGACCGATGCTACTGCCGCCGCCGGACCTGTGACAGAGTAAGCTGGTGAACGCCCCCGAACCCAGCCTCTACGCAGCGAGCCGGACGGTCCACAACAAGCGGATCGACGGCCCCTTCCGCCGCTTCAAGTGGCTGGTCATGCTGGTCACGCTGGGCATCTATTACGTGACGCCGTGGCTGAGGTGGGATCGCGGCCCCTACGCGCCGGACCAGGCGGTGCTGGTCGATCTGGCCAACCGCCGGTTCTACATGTTCGGCATCGAGATCTGGCCGCACGAGTTCTATTTCGTTGCCGGACTGCTGATCATGGCCGGGGTTGGCCTGTTCCTGGTCACCAGCGCCGTCGGGCGCGCCTGGTGCGGCTACGCCTGCCCGCAGACGGTCTGGACCGACCTGTTCCAGCATATCGACCGCTTCGTGGACGGGGACCGCAACGCCCGGGTCCGGCTGGACAATGCGCCCTGGGGCCCGGCGAAGATCGCGCGGCGCCTGTTCAAGTGGTCGATCTACCTCGTCATCAGCCTGCTGACCGGCGGGGCCTGGATCCTGTACTTCGCCGATGCCCCCACCCTGCTGCGGGACTTTGTCACCTTCGAAGCCGCGCCGGTTGCCTACGCCACCGTGGCGGTGCTGACAGCCACCACCTTCGTGCTCGGCGGTTTCATGCGCGAACAGGTGTGCATCTACATGTGCCCCT
>NCJP01000247.1 GCA_002278985.1 Erythrobacter sp. 34-65-8 | reverse complement strand
CGTGCGCTCATGGCGCGAGGTGGCGTGACAGAAACCGGGTATGGCAGGCGGCTCTATTCGAGTGCGCGATCAGGGCCGTACTGGACTGTCGGGATGGTGATGACGATCGCGCGGCGGTGCTTGCACTGCGGCGCAACGTCCCGCTTTGCGGGGTTGGTGCCGCGCTGGGCCGAACATTCGCGCCGTTCCGCCGCTGGCGTACCGGATGCCGCTTTGCTGACGCCAACCTGTGCGGAAAGTGTTTCCGCAAAGGCCGCATTCGCCGGGGTGCCGATGGCGGCAAGCCCGGTCAACAGCGCAAGGCAGGCTAGGAGGCGGCGGAACATACCATTGGCAGATAGGCGCGAAAGGCCGCTTCGTCCACCGCGAATGGCGTCCAGTCACAATGCGGTGTCGCTCGTCATGGATGCACGCCGCTTGCCGGGGGGAATTGCGGGCGGGCTCTCCAGCACCTATGCGCGCGATCATGGACATCGCCAGAAGCCCGCTCGCCCAGCCCTTTCCTGCCATGCCGCCCGTCGAAGGCGTAACGCTGCGCGTTGCCCGCGCACGCTACAAGGCGTGGGACCGGTGCGACCTGACTCTTGCTGAGCTGGCCCCCGGCACGGCCGTGGCCGGGGTGTTTACCCGCAGTGCCTGCGCTTCCAGCGAGGTCGAACTGGGCCGGGCCCATGTGGCGCAAGGCCAGGCCCGCGCACTGGTCGTCAACGCGGGCAATTCCAATGCCTTCACCGGCTATCGCGGACGCGAGGCAGTGGAGGCCATCATGGCGCAGGTTTCGGACCATCTCGGCTGCCCGGCAGAACAGGTGTTCGTTTCCTCCACCGGGGTAATCGGGGTGCCGCTGCCGAAAGAAAAGGCGCGCGCAGGGATCGAGGCTGCTCTCGCGGCAGAGCCTTGCGGATGGGAAGCCGCCGCCAGTGCTATCGGGACCACCGACACCTTCACCAAGGGCGCCCACACATCGGCCATGATTGCCGGCAAAAGGGTGGAGCTGTGCGGGATCATCAAGGGCAGCGGGATGATCGCGCCGGACATGGCGACCATGCTGGGCTATGTCTTCACCGACGCGGCAGTGGAGCCGGCATTCCTGCAACATCTGCTGGAGCGCGCCAACGGCCGGACCTTCTCCTGCATTACGGTGGATGGCGACACCTCGACCAGTGACACCGTGATGGCCTTTGCCACCGGCGCGGCAGGCAACGCTCCCCTCGCCTCGTTCGAGGATGCCGGGGCCGATGCTTTTGCGGCCGCGCTGGAAGACATCTGCCGCCGGCTGGCCCACCTGGTTGTGCGCGATGGTGAAGGCGCGCAGAAGTTCATTGAAATCGCCGTGCGCGGTGCCGTGTCAGATGACAGTGCCCGGCGGGTCGGCCTTGCCATCGCCAACTCGCCGCTGGTGAAGACCGCCATCGCGGGCGAGGACGCCAACTGGGGCCGCGTGGTCATGGCAGTGGGTAAGGCGGGCGAACCGGCTGACCGCGACAGGCTTTCAATCGGATTCGGCGGTGTCTGGTGCGCGCGTGACGGGCAGCCGCTGGCGGACTATGACGAAGCACCGGTGGCGGCGCATCTCAAGGGGCGGGATATTCGCATCGATGTCGATCTGGGCCTGGGGGAAGGTCTGGCGACTGTCTGGACCTGTGACCTGACCCACGGCTACATCGCCATCAACGCGGACTACCGTTCATGAGTGCCACGCTGGACGGTGCCATTCACGCCCTGATGCAGCGGGTCAGCGAACAGGTTATCCTGCCGCGCTACCAGTCGCTTGCCCACGGTGAAATCGTTGCCAAGGGTCCGGACGATGTGGTGACCATCGCCGACCATGAAGCCGAAGCGATGCTGAGCGAAGCTCTGGCGGCTCTCGAACCCGGGCTGGCGATTGTCGGCGAAGAAGCCACCCACGCCGATGGGGCAGTGCAGGATGCGCTTGGCCAGGATTGCTGGATCGTCGACCCGCTCGACGGAACCCGCAATTTCGCGGCAGGCAAGCCGCCGTTCGGGATTATCATCGCCCGCGCCTCGGCCGGGCTGTGCACTTCGGGCTGGCTATACGACTGCCTGACAGGACGTTTCTGCGCCGCTCATGCAGGCCGCGGAGCATGGGTCGACGGGGCGCGGGTTCAAGCGCGCGCAACGGGTCTTGCCACCCCTGTGGCAGCGATTTCGCTGATCTACATGGATCCGGGCCACCGCGATGCCGTCAGGACGCACATCGCGCCCCACTATTCGCTGGTCGACATTCCGTACTGCGCAGCCGAACAGTATCCCCGCCTTGGCCTGGGCGTAAACGACGTGTCGATCTTCGATCGCACCCTGGCGTGGGATCACGCCGCTGGCGTGCTCTGGCTGAACGAGGCGGGCGGCAAGGCAGCGCGACCCGATGGCTCAGCCTACCGGGCCGATGAATGGGATCGCCGCGGCCTGATCGGCGCGGCCAGCCCCGCCCTG
>NCJP01000246.1 GCA_002278985.1 Erythrobacter sp. 34-65-8 | reverse complement strand
AGGCGGCGGGTCATCACGGTCGCCTTGGGCATCTGCATCAGGCTGAGGATGCCTTCCTGCATTCGCGCGCCCCCCGCGGCAGTGCAGACGATATAGCCGCAGCGGCGGCGCAGCGCCTCGCGCGCCCCGGCGCAGAACGCCTCGCCCACGGCCATGCCCATGCTGCCGCCCATGAAGCCGAAGTCCTGCACGCCGACCACGGCCTGCCGGCCCTCGATCGTGCCGGAGCCGACCACGAAGGCATCCTTGTGCGGGTTCTTGGCGCGGGCTTCCTTGAGCCGGTCGGTGTATTTCTTCGAATCGCGGAACTTGAGCGGGTCTTCCGCCACCTCCGGCTGCGGCAGCACGGCAAAGCCGAGGTCAAGCAGCTGCGCCAGCCGCTCGTCCGCGCCGATCCGCCCGTGATGCTCGCACCGCGGGCAGACGTGGAGGTTCTCCTCGTACTCCTTGGTGAACAGCATTTCCTGGCACCCGGGGCACTTGACCCACAGGTTGTCAGGGGTTTCGCGCTTGGTGCCGAAAGGCAGCGAATTGCGGACGCGGGAGAGCCAGTTCATGGGTTGGGCCTTAGTGTCTTTTTTTCGTCATGGCGAGGGGTGGAAGCCCCTTCCTCGTCAATGCGAGGAGCGAAGCGACGCGGCAATCCAGTTCCGTTCCACGCGCAATGACGCGAATTATCGCGCCCCGTGCACCGCCTCCGCCAGAGCAGCGGTCAGCTCGCGGAGCTTCGCGGGCGCATCCGCGCCATGCTCTGCCACCAGTTCGACCAAGGCCGAGCCGACCACCACGCCGTCGGCCACCCTGGCGATGGCAGCGGCTTGCTCCGGCGTACGCACGCCGAAGCCGACCGCGACCGGCAGGTCGGCCGATTGCCTGATCCGGGCGACCGCGCCTTCGATCGAGGCAATATCCGCCTGCTGCTTCCCGGTGATCCCGGCGACGGAGACGTAGTAGAGGAAACCCGCCGAGCCTTCGAGCACCTGCGGCAGGCGCGCGGCGTCGGTGGTGGGGGTCGCAAGGCGGATCGGGGCGATGCCCTTCGCCCGCAGGGCCGGGCCGAGCGCGTCGTCTTCCTCGGGCGGGATGTCGACGCAGATCACGCCGTCAACGCCAGCCGCGCTGGCGGCAGCAGCGAACCACTCCGGCCCGCGCCGCACCATCGGGTTGGCATAGCCCATCAGCACCAGCGGCACGTCCGGGTGGCGCGCGCGAAACTCGCTGGCATAACGCAGCACGTCAGCGGTGGTCGTGCCTTTACCGAGCGAGCGCAGGTTCGCCGCCTGGATTGCAGGGCCATCGGCCATCGGATCGGTGAACGGCATCCCCAGCTCGATCACATCCGCGCCGCCTTCAACCAGCGCATCGAGATTGGCTGCTGTGTCGCCATCGCCTGCGGTGATGAAGCAGACGAGCGCGGGGCGGGGGGCGGAAAAGGTGGTGGAGAGGCGGGTCACAGGATCACTTGCACTTGAAGCTGTCAGGATTTTCGCGACAAAACTCTTCTATCTCAATCATTTGGGCGTTGGTAAGGCCAGTATCTTTGTACCAACCGCTACCGTCGGGCGACGCCCGCGTCGGTGCTTCACCTTTGCGTGGATCAGACCCTGCCGCGACCATACCCAATACGCCAAGGACGAGGATAACAATAATCGCCTTCGGGAAGCCTTTGGCATCCTGCTGTTCGCTATCGCTCACATCTCCACTCCCAGCTTCTCCGCGACGGTGAAGATGTCCTTGTCGCCGCGGCCGCACAGGTTGGCGAGGATGATCGAGTCCTTCGGCATGGTCGGCGCGACCTTGGCGACGGCCGCAATGGCGTGGGCAGGCTCCAAAGCAGGAATGATCCCTTCGGTGCGGCACAGCAGCTGGAAGGCGTCGAGCGCCTCTTGATCAGTCACGGCGGTGTATTCGACCCGGCCCATGTCCTTCAGCCAGGCGTGTTCAGGGCCGATGCCGGGGTAATCGAGGCCCGCGCTGATCGAGTGGCCCTCGGTAATCTGGCCGTCCTCGTCCTGCAGCAGGTAGGTCTTGTTGCCGTGGAGCACGCCCGGCACGCCGCCGAGCAGGCTGGCCGCATGCTGGTCGCCGTCGAGGCCATAGCCCGCCGCCTCGACCCCCAGCATCCGCACGTCCGGATCGTCGAGGAAAGGATGGAACAGGCCGAGCGCGTTGGAGCCGCCGCCGATCGCCGCGACCAGCAGGTCGGGCAGGCGGCCAGTGCGTTGCATCATTTGTGCGCGCGCCTCACGCCCGATCACGCTCTGGAAATCGCGCACCAGCTCCGGATAGGGATGCGGGCCAGCCGCCGTGCCGATGATGTAGAAGGTATCGTGGACATTCGCGACCCAGTCACGCAGCCCTTCGTTCATCGCATCCTTCAGCGTGGCTGCGCCGCTGGTGACGGGCACCACTTCCGCGCCCAATAGCTTCATCCGGAACACGTTGGGTGCCTGCCGC
>NCJP01000039.1 GCA_002278985.1 Erythrobacter sp. 34-65-8 | reverse complement strand
AGTGCACGCCAGGACAATGTCGTCAGCATTGCGGCTTCCGTGCTGGTCGAGCGCGTTTATCGCGCACCTCGGCCGCATGCGGCCAGTGCTGCGGAACATGAACGGCACCAGGCGTTTATCCGGCAGATGCGATCGCCCATCTGGGGCACACCCGGGCCGTAAGGCCCTTCAAACAGGAGATGAGACAAATGGACATCAGGGTTTCGGGCCATCAGATGGACACCGGTGCGGCTCTCCAGGATCATGTCTCCGACCGGCTCAGCGCCATTGTCGAGAAGTACTTCGGACGGGCGATTTCCTCGCAGGTGACGTTCGGCAAGGCGCCGGCCGGGATGTACAGCTGCGATATCGTCACCCACGTGATGCAGGGCCTGATCCTCAAGGCCAACGCGGTGGCGCAGGATGCCCATGTCGCGCTCGACCAGGCGGCAGAGAAGATCGACAAGCAGTTGCGCCGCTACAAGCGCCGCCTCAACGACCGGCACGAGCAGACCGCCCACGCCCTGCGCGAGGAAGAAGCCAGCTACCGGATCTTTGCGGCACCCGACGCCGATGTCGAAATCGACCATGACGAGCAGGACGACGATGCGGGCGCTCCGGCAATCATCGCCGAGACGACCGCCGATATCCCGGAGGCCAGCGTGGCCGACGCCGTCATGATGCTTGACCTGCGCCATACCAACGCCCTGCTGTTCAAAAACGCTGGCACCGGCCGTCATAATATGGTCTATCGGCGCAACGATGGCTCGATCGGCTGGGTCGAGCCTCGGTAAGCCGAGGGATGGCGCAGCGTCGCCATCCGGCATTCATCAGCGGGGGAGCACATTTCAGCAGGGGCTAGCCAGCCTCTTTCCTCAAATCGTGCCTCATGAAGTCTGGTCCATGGATATCAATTTCACTCTGTCCCCCCAGGCCGTTGCCATTGGTACCGCCAATGGCAAACCGGCCATCCTTGTTGCGATCGCTGCGCAGTTCGCGCGCGCTTACGGGCTTGATCTGGCAATGGTGCTTGAAGCGCTGGAGGAGCGGGAGAAGCTCGGCAGCACTGGTTTCGGGCGCGGGGTGGCTCTCCCTCACGCCCGGATCGAGGGAATCCATCGCCCGGTTGCGGCCGTGCTGAAGCTGAGCGCCCCCGTGGGGTTCGAGGCCGCTGATGACATGCCGGTCGAGCTGGTGTTCGGTCTGCTCTCGCCGGTTAATGCCGGGGCGACACACCTTCACGCCCTGGCGGAAATTTCGCGCCTGATGCGCGATGATGCGCTCCGCGAGTCCCTGTTCGAGGCCAACAACGCGGAAGCGATCTTTGCCTTGCTGACCAATGTTTCGGATCGTGACGCGGCCTGAGCCAGCCAAGGGAGCCGCGCTGCATTTCCGGGCGCTGGAATCACTTTATGCCCATGCGCCGATCAATGACCTGTTCGCATCCACCCTGGAGATCGCGGGCGAAGGGCTCGCGCGCATCCGCTTCGACGTGACCGAGAATGTCTTCCACGCAGCCGGTGCGGCGCATGGCACGATCTATTTCAAGATGCTCGACGATGCCGCCTTCTATGCCGCGAACAGCCTGGTCACCGACCGGTTTCTGCTGACCACCGCCTTCAATCTCCATTTTACCAAGCCGGTCCGCGCCGGCCCGGTGGTGGCGGAAGGCTGCTGGGTCAGTGGCCGCCGGCGGGTGCTGGTGGCCGAGGCGCGGCTGATTGACCAGTCCGGCGACGAGATCGGACGCGGCACCGGCACTTTCATGCGCTCGCGCATTCCGCTGGCGGGTTTGCCCGGATACCGCGCCGATGGATGAGCGCCTGCCTGCCCATCTGGAAGTCAATGGCCTGATCCGTGCGGTCGAGGCAGCGGGCGGCTTTGCCACGGTGCTTGCCAAAGGTGAGCGGGACGCCGGGACCATCCTGCTGGTAACCATTGATCGCGGCGAAGGGGCGGCGCTGTTTGAACGGATGCCCCGCGCTGACGGATCACGGCCATTTGTTGCTGCAAAGCGGCAAAACAAGGAAAATCCGCAGGGATTCGAGGAATATCTGGCGCGCAGACGCGCGCAGGACCGCGATTGCTGGCAAATCGAACTGGATGTCCCGGATGGGGAACGGTTCATCGCATCGTGGAACGGTTAAGTTGACTTGCAAACCATTCCCGCTAGGGGCCCGTCCCACTTCGTAAGGCGCAGGCGGCCACGGCAACACTGAGGTTGCAGGGCAGGCACGCAGACGGGGGACGGCCGGCAGGCCAGAAATCGGACCCATCCTACAACGCAAGCAACGCACCCGGGTCCCAGCCTGCGACATGGCTCGTCAACCGCACGATTTGACGGACAGAATGACCATTGCCACCCGATACGCCAGCATGGCGGCGCTTGCCGCTGGACTGGTGATGACCGTCGCCGGAGCGGATCTCTCCGGCACTTATGCCCAGGCAGCCGTGACGCAAGATGCGCCCGTTGCCCGACCGACCGGCGAGACCATGCCGGTGTTCGTTTCCGAGGAAGTGGTCCAGCCGCTTCCCCCCGCTTCCGACAATCAGGCTGACGTCATCAGCGACACTGCAGAGGTCCGCGCGTCGTCGCTGGCCGAGCTGGTGGCCGCGACGGCGAGCGATGTCCCCCTGTCCGATGAGCTCCGGTGCCTGGCCGGCGCGATCTATTTCGAAGCGCGCGGGGAACCGCTGCTGGGCCAGCTGGCCGTGGCCGAAGTGGTCATCAACCGCAGCAACTCGGGCCGCTTTCCGGCCACCTATTGCGGGGTCGTGCGTCAGCCCGGCCAGTTCTCGTTCGTGCGCAAGGGCGCTATCCCGCAGGCGCGGCTTGGCACCCAGGCCTGGCGCAACGCTGTGGCCCTGGCCCGGATTGCCCATTCCGGCGGCTGGCAAAGCCACGCTGACGATGCGCTCTATTTCCACGCCCGCTATGTTCGCCCCAGCTGGAGCCACCGCAAGCAGGCGCTCGCGACGATCGATTCGCACATTTTCTATCGCTGACCGGGAAACCCGGCTCACCAGGCCGAGTCCTCAATCGCGCAAGGTCACCCAGACCGGCGCGTGGTCGCTGGCCTTCTCGCGCCCGCGGTGCGCCTTGTCGACACCGGCCGCCTCCAGCCGGTCAGCCAGTTCGGGCGACAGCAGCAGGTGGTCGATGCGGAAGCCGTGGTCACGCTGCCACGCTCCGGCCTGGTAATCCCAGAAGGTCCACACCCCGCCGCGCGGGTTGAGGGTGGCGATCGCATCGGTCCATCCATCGCCGAGCAGACGTTGGTAGGCATCGCGCGATTCGGGCTGCATCAGTGCATCGCTTGCCATGGCTTTTGGCGACCACACGTCCTTGTCTTCGGGGATGACATTGTAATCGCCCACGACGGCGCAGGGGATTTCCAGCGCCCACAGCGCGGCCATGCGGGCGTGAAGCCGCTCCATCCAGGCCAGCTTGTAGTCGAACTTGGGCCCCGGCACCGGGTTGCCGTTGGGCAGGTAGATACACACCAAGCGGACGCCGCCGACATCCGCTTCGAGGTAGCGGGCCTGTTCATCGTCCGGTGCGCCGGGCAGGCCGCGCCGGATTTCCACGGGCGCTATACCGTCAGCGAGGATCGCCACCCCGTTGAAGCCTTTCTGGCCGTGCCAGATGGCGTGATAGCCGATCTTGGCGAACTCTTCGGCCGGGAAGCCTTCGTCCTGCGTCTTGATTTCCTGCAGGCAGGCAACGGTGGGCCGCGTTTCTGCGAGCCATTCGAGCAGGCGCGGGAGGCGCGCCTTGATACCGTTGATGTTGAAACTGGCGATGCGCATGGCGCAAGCTCTGCCCGATCCGGCCGGAAACGTCTAATTCAAATCCCGAAGCTGGAGCCGCAGCCGCAGCCCGCCGCCGCATTGGGGTTTTCCACCTTGAAGGCCGCCCCGCCAAGCGATTCGACGAAATCGACCACACTGCCGCTTACCAGATCGAGGCTGACCGGATCGACCACGAGACGGACGCCATCCGTCTCGCTTACCGTGTCGTCACTGTCCGGCCCGTCGGCCAGGTCGAACTTGTACTGAAAGCCCGAGCAACCGCCCCCTTCCACGGAAAGGCGCAATACCGCCGGCTTTGATTGCCGCGTGGCAATCCATGCGACACGCGCAGCGGCAGCGGGGGTTAACGATAGCATCTGGCCCATTTGCTCTATCTAGGTCACCCGGACCCTTACCTCAAGCCATGCGGATATAATCGCGCATGGCTGCAGCTTCGTGCTCGACCTCGTCGATCCGTGACTTCACCAGGTCGCCGATCGAAATGAAGCCGCACAGGATCTCGCCTTCCAGCACCGGCAGGTGGCGGATGCGGCGGCGCGTCATCAGCGAGAGCGCCTCCAGCACCTTGGTTTGCGGGGTCACGGTAATCGGCGGGGCGGTCATCACCTCGTCCACGCGCCGGTCGAGGCAGGCAGAGCCTTCCTCGGCCATGCGATAGACCACGTCGCGCTCGGAAAAGATGCCGACCACGCGGCCAGCCTCCATCACGGGCAAGGCACCGATCCGCCGCGAGGCCAGCAAGGCCACGACCTCGCGGACCGGGGCGCCGGTTGCACAACTGATGATATCTCTGCTGCTGCGCCCGGCAATCAGGTGGGCAATCTCCATCGACTCGCCTCCTTTTCAGCTACGATGGACAGGAGAATGACACGAAGCAGGCCGAATCACCAAATCGTGCCCGTTGCTATTCGGGCATGCTGGCCCCATCTGGCACCGATGGCCCGTAAATCCCCCCTCGATGACCCGCAGAAGGCTGCCTACGCCTGGGCGCGCTACCGCCGGTTGATGCGGTTCATGCTGCTGCTCACCATCGGTGTCGTCGCTCTTGCGCTGGCGCTGCTCTACAAGCAGGGCAGCGCTGCCACCGTGCACTTCTACATCGCGACGGCGCTTGGCATCGGCTTCACCATGCTGCTGACCGGCGGCCTGATGGGGCTGGTGTTCCTGTCGAGCGGAACCGGGCACGATGAAAGCGTGACCGACCTGTCGGACGAGCACGACCGCAAGGACTAACGAGGGCCCGGATCCGGGTCTGGCGCCGGGCTTGGTGCCGGGATTGGTCTCAGTCTTTCCGGACCGGCCGGATCCGGAATTCCTCCACGGGCTCCCCCGCGATCAGGTGGCGCTGGATGATCTGCTCGAGCACTTGCGGGCTGCACGAATGGTACCAGACATTATCCGGCCAGACGACGGCGACCGGGCCTGCGGTGCAGACCTGCAGGCAATCTGCCTTGGTCCGCTGGACCCGGCCCTGCGGCCCGACCAGGCCGAGTTCCTTGAGCCGCTGCTTGAGATAGGCCCAGGCCGCCTCCCCCTCTTCCCGGCGGCAGCAGCTCTGCTTCTCCGACATGCCGCACAGGAACAGGTGGCGCTCGATCCGGTCGCCGTTGATCTTGGCCAGACCCCTGCCCGCCAGCGCGGCTGTGTCGGGCCTGCTCATTCTGCAGGCCGGGCGACAGGTTCAGGTTTCAGCCAGCGGTCGAGCCAGTTGAACACGGTCTCGTGCCACTGAAGCGAGTTCTTCGCGCCGAGCACCCAGTGGTTTTCGTCCGGGAAGACCAGCAGCTGGGCGGGGATATTGCGCTCCTGCAGCGCGGTGAAGGCGCCCAGCCCCTGGGTATAGGGAACGCGGAAGTCCTTCTCACCCAGCACGACCAGCATCGGCGTGCGCCACTGGTCGACATGATGGACGGGGTTCCACTGCTCGTAGTTGGCAGTAGCTTCGGCATAGGATCCGCCGAAATCCCACCGCGGAAACCAGGATTCCTCGGTCGCATAGTAGAACGCCCGGGTGTCGAACAGGCCGTTGTGGTTGATCAGGCACTTGAACCGGTCAGGCCATTTGCCGGCGATCCAGTTCATCATGTAGCCGCCGTAGCTGGCCCCCATGGCGCAGGCGTTGCTGCCGTCGATCTGGGGGTCCTTCGCAAGAGCCGCACCAAGCCCTTTCTGCAGGTCTTCCAGCGGCTTGCCGCCCCAGTCGCGGTTGATGGCATCGGTGAAAGCCTGCCCGTAACCAGTGCTGCCGTGGAAATCGACCGAGATCACCGCATAGCCCTGGCTGGCCAGAACGCGAGGGTTCCAGCGGGTGGACCAGCCATCGTCGAAAGAACCCTGGGGCCCGCCATGCACATAGAGCACAGCCGGCAGCTTCCCGGAATGGTTCTCGGGCCGGGTGATCTGGCCCCACACCGTGGCCCCTCCGGCTCCGGCAAAGCTGAACCGCGTGGTTCGGGTGGCGGCCATGGCGCCCATGCGTGCCGTTGCCACCGAGGTGACCGGCATGGCCTGCCGGGCGCCGCTTGACAGGAACAGTTCGGATGGCGCGCCGATCGAATTGCGGCTGAACAGCAGGCGGCCCCCTGGCAGGGGCGTCAGATCGCCGATCCGCCCCTCGTTACCGGGTATAAGGTCGAGCTTCTCGACTGCGCCGGTGCGCGGATCGATGCGGAAAGCGGGCGTATCGAGCACGTCCTGTGCAGTGCCGATCAGCCAGCGCGAATCGGGGGTCCAGGCGAGTGCGCCGAATGAACGGTCGAAATTACCGGTCAGCGCGCGGGTGCGGCCGGAGCGCAGATCGCGCAGCCACACCACCAGCCGGTCTGCCTCGTACCCGGGCCGCGCCATGGCGGTCCAGGCAAGCCATCTGCCATCAGGCGAGGGGGTGGGTGCAAGATCCATCGCCGCATTGGCTGCGGTCAGATTGACCGGGGCCGTGGCATCCAGCGCGCGCCAGAACAGGTCGGTATTGGTTGAGCGCGGTTCTTCGATGCCGGCTTGCTTGGCGATGAAATAGACGCCCGATCCGTCGGGTGCCCAGACCACGTCCTCGTTCCCGCCAAACGGTTTGTGGGGTGTGTCTCCGACAAGCGCCCCTGCACCTGCCGGCCCGTCAAGCGGTGCGCCCTCGCCGGTCATGCCGTCAGGGCCGATCCCGAAAACGAAGCCGCGGCTGAAGGTACCGGGCGTTTCCCACTCGTCCCAGTGGCGGACGAATCCGTCAGCGCCGTCGTAAAGCCGCGCGCTGCCCGGACCGGGCAGATGGGCCTTTCCGTCATCCGCGCAGCCGAAAGTGGGGCAATCACGGGCGATATCTGCCCAGACGGCAATGGCATTGCCCTTGGGCGACAGCGCGTAGCCGGCAACGCTGATCGCGAAGCGGCTCATCTGTTCGGGTGCCTCGGGGGTTCCGTCACTGCCGATCGCGGCCCGCCAGACCTGCGTGGTCGGCTCGCCTTCCCCTCTGGCGGAGAGAAACCACAGCGCCCCGTCAGGCCCGAACGAGACTGCGCTTGCACTTCCGCCCAGATCGAGCGGCACGGGTTCGCGTTGCGGATCGGCCAGATCGCGCAGCCACAGGCGCGTGCTGCGCTTCAGGCTGTCCGGATCGGTCTCGGTCACCGGGTAGACCATCAGCCGCGCGTCTGGCGCGACGGCCGGGCTGCCAAGCCGGGGCAGGGTGACGAGGTCCTTCGCGGTCATTGGCGGCGCGTCCTGCGCTGCGGCAGAAGTGGAAGCAGCCGCAAGGCACGCGGCGAGGGCGATCAGGGACCCGATATGTTTTGTCATGGCGGCAGGCCTAATGCCCCGCGCGCGCCGTGCAAAGGGCTTTCGCCCCGCGGGCTCAGCCGCGCTTGCCGGCAATCCGGCTGATTTCGGCCTTCACCATCGTTTCGACCATGCCCGGCAGGTGCGTGTCCAGCCATTGCGCCAGCATCGGGCGCAGCATCTCGCGGACCAGGCCTTCCAGCGAGGTCTCGCCGGAACGGACGATCTGGGGGGGCACCCCGGGTTCGGCGATCATCGCGAGGGCCGCCAGATTCTCGCGCATCGAATCGCGCACCGACTCGGCAATCAGGGGGGAGTCGTCTTCTGCCGGGGTCGATGGATCGTGCTCGGCCGCCAGATCATCTTCGCCCAGTTCGAGCACCTCTTCCGCGTCATCGCCTTTGGCATCGCCCTTGGTGGCTGGCGCGATTATGCCCTGCGTCTCACGGCGGCGACGCTCTTCCAGTGCACCGACCCGGTTGTCGCGGGCGATCACTTTCTTGATCGATTCAAGGATTTCCTCGACCGATGCTTCCCCGTGCTGGCTCATGCTTGCCGCCCCTGCTTGTCGTGGTGAATCAGCGCGGAGGCGTGACGTCACCAGTGTTCGATCCGGGAACTGACGCATCGGGGGCGGGTATGTCAACGGTTCGTGTCGACCGGGCGACCGGATCGGGATCACGGTCCCAGTCCCACACCCGGCCATTGACTCGCTCGTAGTTCGTCAGCGGATCATACATCAGCCCCTCGTCGGCCAGGCCAAGGTCGCGCGCTTCGGCGCGCCCCATGGCGGCCAGCAGGCTGAAGCCGGCAACGTAGGCATTGCGGCGCGCCGTCACCAGCTGGGCCCGGGCCTGCAACAGCTCCTGTTCGGCATTGAGCACGTCGAGGATGGTCCGGTTGCCGATCGAGTTTTCGGCGCGCACACCCTCAAGGCTCAGTTCCGCCGACTGGACCGCCAGCTGCGAGCTTTCGATCACCTGGAGCGAGGCCTGGTAGCTGGAGAAGGCGGCGCGGGTCTGTGCGATCACATCGCGTTCGGCGGCGATTACCTGCTCCAGCGCGGCACTCTCGCGCTGGGTTGCGGCACGTTGGCGCGCGGCGGGCAGGCCGCCCTGGAAGATCGGGATGCTGAAACGAACCCCGGCATTGGCGGTGGTTTCGGTCTGGACCAGGCCCGGCGCCCCGCCGGCGAGCGTCCCAAAGTAATCGCTGTAGTCGAGCCCGGCGAACAGGCTGACGCTCGGCAGCCGTCCTGCTCCGGCCACCTCCACGTCATAGCCGGCGGCCTTGGCCTGCTGGCGCGCGGCGATCAGATCGGGGTTGTTTTCCAGCGCCGTGTCGACCGCAATCGCCGGACTGGCGGGAAGGTTGGGCAGCGGCGGCGGAGGCTCGAGGTTGACCGGTGCGGAGCCGACCAGCCGGATATAGGTCTCGCGTGCCTGGATCAGGGCCGCCTGGGCGTTGCGCAGGTCACCCACCGCCAGTGCCAGCCGCGATTCGGACTGGGCCACGTCAGTCCTGGTCAGGTCGCCGATCTCGAACCGGTCACGGGTCGCTTCCAGATTCACGGTCAGCACGTTGACCTGTCCGGCGGTGAGATCGGCCAGCGCCTGGGTCCGCAGCACGTCCATGTAGGCCGCCACCACTTGGCTGAAGATCGCCGATTCGGTCGCCCGCAGGTTGGCCTGTCCGGCCACCACCCGCTCCTTGGCTGCCCTGATGCCGTTCTTCACCGCGCCGCCGGAATAGATCGGAACGGTCAGGTCCGGGCCGACCTGCAGCACGCGTTCGGTCGGGGCGAAGGCGTTAGGCGAAGCTTTGACGAATTCGATATACTGCCCGCTGGCAGTAACGCTCGGCAGGCCTTGCGCGCGCTGGATGTTGGGGTTCTCGTCCTCCGCCCGCTGCTGGGCACGGGTGGCCTGCAGCGTCGGGTTGGTGGCATAGGCCTGAGCCAGCGCCTCGCGCAGGGTGTCTGCCTGGGCCGGTACGGCCAGCAGCGCAACCCCGGCCAGCAGGGCATTACGGGCCAGGCGGGTCAGCATGGTCAGAAACTCCAGCCTCTCGGCTTGTCGAACTCGCCCAGACGCGGGATGCCGATTTCGGCCAGGGGCAGCAGGGCAACGTCTGCCCCGGCGCGGCGGCCGATTGCCAGCCGGGTCACGCCATTGGCTACGGTGCCGGTCACGATCCTGCCGCCTTCGGCCAGCTGTGCGGCCAGTGAAGCGGGGATGGCCTCGGCAGCACCGTCAATCAGCAGCAGGGTGAAATTGCCCTGCAGGTGCAACGGGGCGACGGCCTCTTCAGGGCCGATCACGTCAACCGTGCCGACCAGCGGCCGGAGGAGTTCGGGCAGGTATCCGGGGCCACGGCGCGGGCTGCGTCGGGAACGAAGTCCTCCCGGGCGACGGCCCCCATGCGTTCCAGCACAAAGGGTTCGTTGACGCCGCTGGTGCGCAGCTGGCTGTCGATCATGGCCTTGCGGGCGGTGGTATGGTCAATCGTGGCGGTCTGCATGAAAGCTCTCTTCAGGCGCTTATGTGAGCCTCGTCAGGCTGTATTATATGAACAATACAGTTCGTCAATCCCCCGCACGGCGGGTGCTGTCGCCCTTAGGCGAGCCACTCTGCCGCGCCAAGCGCTTTGCTCCTTACCGAACGGGGCAGGCCCCATTCAGCGCGTGACCTAGGCAGGCCTGCGGCGTAAGGGACGCGGCAATCGACCGGAAGGAGCACAGCTTCGATGAGCGACATGACCATTATCCGCGAAAGCGACCTGATCGAAAGCGTGGCCGACGCGCTGCAGTTCATCTCGTACTATCACCCGAT
>NCJP01000245.1 GCA_002278985.1 Erythrobacter sp. 34-65-8 | reverse complement strand
GGATGTTGGCGAGCTTTTCTAGGTGCTGTGGCAGGCCCGCCGCTATGGTGCGTTGCATAACAAAAGGAGCAGTAACGTCCATGCTAAGCGGAACCCTTGTCATCAGCTATGATTGCACGCCTCAGGCTGCCAGCATCACCCTGAGCTTTGCCAGCGCCTGCGCCCGCAACTGGTGCACGCGCGGCACGCTGACCTCCAGCACGTCGGCAATTTCGGTAAGGTTGAGTTCCTCGACAAAGAACAGCTGGAGAACCAGCTGGAGCCGCTGCGGCAGCGCCTCCATCGCGGAGGCCAGGCGCGCCCTGTCATCGAGTGCGGCGAGCTGCTCGAACGCGTCGGGGCCGTCGTCGGCGAAGGCCATGCTGGAGTCGTCAAGGCAGTCATCCAGCGCCACCAATGCTGTCTGGCCCTGCTGCATCGCCCGCAGCGCCGCTTCGTCACATTCCAGCGCGGCGCACAGTTCGGCGGGGGCAGGCGGGCGGCCATGCAGGCCGGTGAGGCGCGCCACGGCCGCTTCGTAGGCCTGCCGCCGCCGTATCGTGCCACGACTGTCGGGCATGGTGCGGCGGACAAGGTCGAACATCGCGCCGCGCACCCGCAGCTTGGCATAGGCGGCAAATCCGTCATCCGGGGCAAGGCCATGGCGGCGCGCGCATTCGGTCAGGGCGAGCAGGCCGGCCTGGATCAGGTCCTCCACCTCGATCCCGTCGCGGCCCATGCCGTGGATGTGCCATGCTGCCCGGCGGACCAGCGGCATGAACCGGCGCACGCGGTCTTCCACCAGGGCAGGCGGGACATGAAGCCGGGCATCGGCAAACTGGTTGTGGTCTTGCTTCATGCGGCAAGCATCTCCGGTTCGGGGTTGATGGCAGGGGCGCCGATCACGTCGAGCACGTTGACCGGCTGGGTTACGGGAAGTTCCTGGAGCGAAAGCACCAGTGCGCGGGGCACCCGGTTGCGCAGCAGCGCGGCCAGTGCACGGCGCGCGGGCGGCTGGACAATCAGGGCGACCGGGCCGTCAGCCTGCGCCACGATTGCGGCCATGCGTTCGGCAATCATCCGCCCGCAATCAGGATCGATCAGTGGCTGGCCGGTGGCCGGATCGATCATCCCGCCAAGGATGGCCGCCTCCAACCCTGCATCGAGCGTGGCAACCTGGAGCGGCTGGTCGGGCGGGCAAACCTGGCCCACGATCCAGCCCCCCAGATCGGTGCGAACATGGTCGATCAGGGTATTGAAATCGTGGGTTTTCTGCAGGGCCAACGCAAGGCTGGTGAACACCGGGCCGGCATGCGACAGGGAAATGCCGTCTGCCACCAGTGCGCGCAGGAAGCGGGTCAGTGCCGCCAGCGACAGCGGCTCAGGCGTAATCGCCTCGACCAGCCCCGGCACCTTTTCCCGCAGCGTATCGAGCAGCGCGCGGACTTCTTCCGGCCCCAGCAGCGCCTCGATCCGCGCCAGCAGCAACTGGTTGAGATGGGTGGCGATGACCGTGCCCGGATCGACCACCAGATAACCTTCCGCCACCGCGATTTCGCGGGTGGCGGGGTCGATCCACAGGGCGGGGCAGCCGAAGCTCGGGTCAAGCGTGGCCTCACCTGCCATGGCCGCGCCGGCGGGCACTTCGCCAGTGTCGATGGCGAGCAGCCGGTCGGGCCGGACCTCGCCCTGACCCAGCGTGACCCCGCCCAGCCGCACGCGGTAAGCCCGCGGCCCAAGTTCGAGCGCATCGGCCACCCGGAACTGGGGCAGGACAAAGCCGAACTGGCGCGACAGCTGCTTGCGGATGCCGGTCAGGCGCGGCAGCAGCGGGGCCTTGCGCGCCTCGTCCACCAGATGGACCAGGGCATAGCCGAGCTCGAGCGCAACCAGCGTGTGGTCGGTCACATCCGCGATACCAAACACGTCGGGCCGGTTCTCGTCGACCGCGAAGGCCGGTTCCGCCGGAGTCTCTGCCCGGCGGCGCAGGCGGTGCCAGATCAGCAGGCAGATGGCCGCCGCCGGAAGGAACAGCGTCTGTGGCATGGCCGGGATCAGCCCGATTGCGCCGAGCACGGCGGCTACCGGCAGCCAGCCGCGCGGTTCGGCCACCTGCCCGCCAATCTGGCCAACCAGGTCGCGGGAATCGGTGACGCGGGTCACGATCGCAGCCGCAGCGATGGACAGCAGCAGCGCCGGCACCTGGGTCACCAGCGCGTCGCCAACTGCGAGCGAGACATAGACCTGCCCTGCCTCGCTCGCGCCCATGCCATGCGCGATCATGCCCAGTGCAAACCCGCCAAACACGTTGACCGCCAGGATCAGCAGCCCGGCGATGGCATCGCCCTTCACGAACTTGGAAGCACCATCCATCGAGCCGTAGAAATCGGCTTCGACCGAAACCTCGGACCGGCGCGCGCGCGCTTTGTCGGGCGTGAGCAGGCCTGCGGCGATGTCGGCGTCGATCGCCATCTGCTTGCCGGGCAGGGCA